>CAJWHX010000258.1 GCA_913040875.1 uncultured Pseudomonadota bacterium
CTTCTTGGTAAACGTGTGGATTATTCTGCTCGTTCGGTAATCGTTGTGGGACCAGAACTGCGTTTGCATCAGTGTGGTATTCCGAAACGAATGGCTCTTGAACTGTTCAAACCATTCATTTTCAACAAACTTCAAGAGCGTCAGATTACCAATACGATCAAAGCGTCTAGGAAGAAGGTCGATCAAAAGGATGAGGTTGTTTGGGATATCTTGGAAGAGGTTATCAAAGAACATCCAGTTCTTCTCAATCGTGCTCCAACTTTGCACAGACTCGGTATTCAAGCGTTTGAGCCAATCTTAACTGAAGGCAAGGCGATTCGTTTACATCCCTTAGTATGTGCTGCATTCAATGCTGACTTTGATGGTGACCAAATGGCAGTGCATCTCCCATTGTCTATTGAGGCTCAGATTGAGGCACGCGTTCTCATGATGTCAACCAATAATATCCTGAGTCCAGCAAGTGGTCGTCCAATCATCAACCCGTCACAAGATATCGTGTTGGGAGCATACTACATGACCCGCGAGCGTTTGGGTGTCAAAGGTACAGGAAAGATCTTTTCATCTCCAGATGAGGTTCAAGCAGCCTACGATACTGGTGATGTACATTTGCAGGCTGGAATCCGTGTGCGAATCCCAGTTTTGGATTTTAAACGTCACCTAGTACGCAAGTTCTCAAATCTAAATGACGCTCATTTGGTTTTGGGTATGGATGCAGAGTCCGGTACAGAGACAGTTCATATTCATCGTGGGAAGATTCGACAGATCCCTGGTGCTGTTGCTACGACAGAGATTCCATCCCTCGGCGGTGAAGTTTGTATCTCTACAAATGCCAATCACAGTAAAGACAATGTGATGGCGAATATTCGCATCAATCACTTGGGGCATGAAAACGAAGCGGTTGACGGTCAATGGACCATCGTCTCAGGACATGTCTACGAAGATGACACGATCAGCAGCGGTATTCCTTGTTTCAATCCAGAGGGTGATCCAGTTGAACTCATCGTCCTTGAGGGCGCAATCAATGTTGGGGGCGTTACCAATATTCTCGCAGACGGAACACAAACAGCCCCCACTGTAAAGTGGCAGGCACGTGCATACAAACTTCCTCCCGTAAATGAAGATGGATTTGGGGGCGCAAGATACATCTCGGCTGTGGATGTCTTCATTCCTCGTACCATAAACTATCAGTACAACACTCAACTTCGAATTCAATTGTTGGTTGATGCAGTCAATGCCTTGACGGATCGTTTTGGAGAGGACTTGGTCTTGGTTGTTGGACCCGCGGGTACATTTGGATTTGAAGGTCGCGTTCCGGCTCAGATTACAGGTACAATGGAAGATACAACTGTTGGGCGAGTATTGTTCTACGGAATCGTTCCAAAAGAGGTGCCATTCGATCTTGTGAATATGCCGCTTGGTAAGAAGCAACTAGCTGAATTGATAGATAAGAGTTATCGTTTGTCGGGTCCTAAGAATACAGTGATATTTGCAGACCAGATGTTGCGTTTGGGCTTTGAACAATCTACCCACGCCGGAATTTCAATCTGCATCAATGACATGCAAATCCCAGCGTCAAAGCGAAAGCATCTTGAACAGGCGGAAAAGAAGGTTGCACACTTCCAGCAGAGTTATGAAGGCGGAATGTTGACTTTCAAAGAGAAGTACAATCAAGTCGTTGACCTTTGGACACGTGTTACCGAACAGGTCTCCAAGGAACTCATTCAAGACATCAGTACAGAGAGTGTCATGGTTGACGGTGAAGAGAAGACTCAAACCTCATTCAACTCCATCTATATGATGATTGACTCTGGTGCTCGTGGTTCGAAAACACAGATTCGTCAGTTGGCTGGTATGCGTGGATTGATGTCTAAGCCAAATGGTGAGATTATTGAAACTCCGATTACGGCGAACTTCCGAGAAGGTTTGACTGTACACCAGTATTTCATCTCCACCCACGGTGCTCGTAAAGGTTTGGCAGATACGGCTTTGAAAACAGCGAACTCGGGGTATTTGACCCGTCGTTTGGTGGATGTTGTTCAGGACTTCGTCGTTGTCAAGCATGATTGTGAGACTTTTGATGGGTTAGAAGTTAAAGCACTCAACGATGGTGGTAAGATCATTGAAGATATCGGTTCTCGAGTCTTGGGGCGTGTAACGGCGGAAGATATTCAAGATCCAAACTCGGATGAGATTCTTGTTTACCGCAATAAAATCATCGATGAGGAAATCTCTGACAAGATTTTGAGTGCAGGGGTTCAAAAGGTCAAGATTCGCTCTGTTATGGCGTGTGCAGAAAAGCATGGTGTATGTGCGATGTGCTATGGTCGTGACTTGGCTCGCGGTCGTTTGGTCAACGTTGGTGAAGCCGTTGGGGTTATCGCCGCACAGTCAATCGGTGAGCCGGGAACCCAGCTGACTATGCGTACCTTCCACATTGGTGGTGCGGCTCAAGGTGGGGGACAAAAGTCTTCTCAAGAAGTAAACAACAGTGGTGTTGTACACTTCAGTGCCGACCTAAAAGATGCTCTCGTTGAAGATCGCAATGGTCAAATGTTGACGACCAACCGGAATGGAGAAGTATATCTATTGGATGAGCGTGGTCGTGAACGCGAACGCTATCCAATTGACGTAGGTTCATACATTTTGGTACAAGATGGTGAAAAGGTTGCCTCTAAGAAGATCATTGCCCGATGGGATCCGATGAATCGTCCAATTATTGTTCGTCAGAGTGGTAAACTGGTGATTCATGGAAACATTGATGGTGTTGAAATTTCCAAGAATGAGAGTACAGGCCTTGCACGTGTTAAAGTGAAAAAAGACTCTAAGCACAAGGTGATGCTTGAAATCATTATTGGTGACAAGACAAATCATAAATACAATCTTCCAGCAGAGACTCAAATTGATCCGAATGGTTTCTTACAGATGACGGCAGAAGACTTTAGAGCGTACTTTGAACTTAGTAATGAAGCACGTGCGGCACAAGGTTTGGAGACTCTTAAGGGTGACATCGTTGCTAAGATTCCACAGGAAAGTCAAGTCAAGAACCGCGACATTACAGGGGGGCTTCCTCGTGTTGCAGCCTTATTTGAGGCTCGTAAGCCAAAGAGAGCCGCAGTGTTGGCAACGGTTAGTGGTTATGTACGATTGGGTAAAGAAACAAAACGCAATCGTATCTTGGAAGTGTATCCAATGCTTGAAGCCTGTTTTGTGGATGCGAAAGAGATTGGTGCCTTGGCAGCTCAATATGTTGAAGTGATCAAGCAAGAGGGTGCATCTCTTCGTCCAGGTCAAGTGATATCCCTTGAGGCGTTCGAAAAGGCGAATCAAGAAGCTCTTGACAACGGCTGGACTCCTGCGACATGCAAAGGATGGAATGGCGAACCGTTGCAGAAGGAGTCGATTCCCAAGACTCGTACCATCTCAGTTCAAAATGGTGACCAAATCCGTGAGGGAATGATTTTGATTGATGGGGATGTTGATCCACACGATATTTTGAAAGTGAAGGGGCAAGTTGAATTGGCAGAGTATCTCCTTAACGAGATTCAAGAGGTCTATAGACTCCAAGGTGTGAAAATTAATGACAAGCATATTGAAGTGATCGTACGTCGAATGCTGCGAAAAGTTAAAATCATCGATCCTGGTGACAGCCACTTCTTGTTGGACAAAAACGTTGAACGATTTGAGTATGAATCTGAAAATGTTCGAATTCACAATGAGAATCGAAAGATTGAAGAAGAAAATCGCAAACGGGCTGCTTCGGGAGAAGAACTACTTCCATTGCTGAGAGAGGTCAAAGCCGAGCATGTATTCCTTGGGATTTCAAAAGCAGCATTGTCGACGGAGTCCTTCTTATCTGCGGCGTCGTTCCAAGAGACAACGAAGGTACTCACAGAGGCTTCTTTACAGAATAAAGTGGACCATTTGCGTGGCTTGAAAGAGAACATCTTGTTGGGTCGATTGATTCCAGCCGGTACTGGATTCAAACGGTATAAAGGAATCGAGTCTTCAACAGATGAGACTGAGTAAGAGAGTATGCTTCGGGGACATCCCAAGTAAGGATCCAAATCCCCGATGAATTCCTTGACAAATGAAGGCAGGTCCGTTAGGTTGACCTGTCTTTATTTCTTTAGAGAATAAATTTTTGATTGACAAATAGGAAAAGCAATATGCCAACCATTAACCAATTGGTCCGAAAAGGCCGCAAAAAGATTCCCAACACGACTAAGTCATTGGCTCTTCAAAAGAACCCGCAAAAGCGTGGTGTTTGTACACGTGTTTACACTACTAAGCCAAAGAAGCCAAACTCAGCATTGCGTAAAGTTGCACGTGTTCGTTTGACGAACAAGCTTGAAGTTACGGCGTACATTCCAGGTGAAGGACACAATCTTCAAGAGCACAACTCTGTATTGATTCGTGGTGGTCGTGTAAAAGACTTACCTGGTGTTCGTTATCACATTATTCGTAACAAGTTGGATACCAAACCTGTTGAAGGACGTCGTCAACGTCGTTCGAAGTACGGTGCAAAGAAGCCAAAGTAATCCAAAAGATCATTTAACAATTGTAGAAGGAAAATACTATGCCTAGACGTCGCGAAGTACCCAAGCGTAAATGGTTGCCAGATCCAAAATACCGTTCAGCCTCTGTTACGCGTTTTATGAACGTATTGATGTTAGACGGAAAGAAGTCTGTTGCTGAGAAAATCGTATATGGTGCATTTGATTTGGTCGCTGAAAAGACCAAACAACAACCTTTGGAAGTGTTTGAGCTTGCACTTCAAAACTGTATGCCAGATATGGAAGTGAAGTCACGCCGTGTTGGTGGTGCAAACTATCAAGTTCCAGTACCGGTTCGCCAAGATCGTCGCATGGCTTTGTCTATGCGTTGGTTGATTCAGTTTGCTCACAAGCGTTCAGGGCGTACAATGCGTGAGAAACTTGCAGCAGAACTGATTGAAGCAGCGAATCAACGTGGGAACGCTTTTAAGAAGCGTGAAGACACTCACAAAATGGCAGAAGCCAATAAAGCATTTTCTCATTTCCGTTGGTGATCATTCATCATAGGATTTGAATAATCGATAGAATATCGATTTTTACCCTCTCTCTATGGAGAGCTCTCGTCAATGGGGTGCGATTGGGGTATCGCGAAGTCAGACGAGTTCACACTAAAGCATATCTACTGAGGCAAGCCTGTAGATATGTGTGAATTCTAGACTCCCATTGGTTTGTTCGAAAACTTAACCATCATTCACAATGTGGAGTCAACATGTCAAAGGTTCTACGAATTCGATTGAAGAGCTATGATCATCAACTTTTGGATCAAGCCGCTCAAGAAATCATGAACAAAGTAAAAATGGACGAAGAGGACAATGGTCGCATCTCAGGTCCATTTCCGCTGCCAACCACCATCAATCGTTGGACAGTTCTTCGGAGCCCTCACGTAAACAAAAAGTCTCGTGAGCAGTTTGAAAGAAGAACCCATCATCGTTTGATTGATATTGCCAGTCCTACACAACG
>CAJWHX010000259.1 GCA_913040875.1 uncultured Pseudomonadota bacterium
CGATATTCCAAAGCACCCCCCGTATTGAAAGGAACCAAACCGGTTGTACTGGGTCAGCTTACACAAACCCAGTGGAGAGCAGCAGATGACCCATTGATCGAGGACGGTGAGCCAACCGATTCTGTGTATCAGGCTCTTCACAAAAGACTTGCTCAAAATCTAGAACAAATCGTGACTGCAGCCAACGATGCTGGTGTCAAAGTGTACATCATCGCAACAGTACCACATTTAAACTATCCACCCTTTTATGATGCCAACTCGCCAAATTTGGTTGAACAGAACATCCAACAATACACACAGGGAATCGGACAGGCAAAGCAATTTGAGCGACAACGAAAATGGGCTGAGATGGAACAGGTATTGAACAAAGTACTACAAATTGAATCCCACCATGCAACAGGACACTATTTGCTCGGTACCGCATTACAAAACCAAAAGAAGTATACAGAAGCGCTCACCGCCAGGAAAAAATCCCTCCTGCTGGATATCTCACGGAAACGAACCCTTTCCAGTTATGCAAACATCGTTTCAAGCGTCTGTACACAGACAGACTGCACAACCAAGAATCTAAACCCTTGGTTCGACGAACAAGTTGCTCTTGAAGGAATGGATGTGTACCGAAGGCTCTACGGAGACCACGAGCATTTAAACCCCGATGGCATCGACATCATTTCAAATAATTTCGTTGAACTAATCCTGAACGATTTGTAAATCCGTACAGAGTTTTGTTTCAATTCTGAAAACAATTATAATTATTTTCTTAACTACTCTTGAAAAGAACCGATCTAGGTGTATATTTAAGTGGTAAGTCAAAAAATAAGGCGGCTCAATGTACTCAATTTGCTCTTTGGATAAAAATGATGTCCTGAACAGTATCGTTGCGATGAAACAAAGGGGATACCGCGGTCCGATAGTTCAAACCAGCAGGACCGATTATGAACGTCTTAAGTATCAAAGAAACGGTGTTAGAGACTTTGCGGACAGCCTTTTAGAACGCTCTCTCATGTTAATTGATTTGTCCACCAATACGTTACACGTACAATCCTGCAGCCAAATCAGTTCTAGAGTCCACGATATCGATGTGGTTTCCTGTTACATCATTGACCCGAACACAACAGGCTTGAAGTTGTGTTCTTGCTGCAGCTGATTCTCCTCTCTTATTGAGTTGAACACTTCTCTATCGCTCGTTGAATACTGGGATCGGGCCTTCTTAATCGACCGGCTACATTGATGAGAAGTGGTCGTGCTTCAGCGCAGCGCCCCTTTTCTGCCAGCATCATACCCGCCTTGGCATTTGCGCGTGGGTCTACGGGCATGTCCTTAGCGGCCTGTTCATAATGCCGAAGAGCCTCGTCTATCTGCCCCAATCTCTCTGCGGCTATTCCAAGCCAGAGTGAAATATCGCTCGCTCTTGACTTGTTTTCTTTGGCTCTTTGAAGATGTTTTATTCCAGATTCATCTTGAGTCAGAAACACATGTGCAAGGCCTTTTAAGTAATTGAGATTGGGATCGGTGGGTTCTATTTCCAAACCGGCCCCCGCTATCTCGATGACCCCTTCAGTATTTTCTTGATCTGCATAAATCGCTGTGAGATAACGATACGGTCGGACGTCATTGGGATTGAGTTCACGCATGCTATTGGCAAAGGCAATCGCCATATCGTACTTTTTCAACTTGTATGACAAAATCACAGCATTGTTCAGGGCCAAGGTGTGCTCAGGATCCTGTCGTAAAACCTCTAAGCAACGGGCAAATGCCGCCTCTGTATTTCCTCGTGCACTCTCCAGATACACAATGGTCAACTGAGGACTCAACAACTGAGGATTCTTTGTAACGATCGATTCGAGTGCAGGTATAGCCTCCTCAATCGGTAGTCGTTCTGCGGTGTGAATCTCTCGCAATAAACCGATACTGTCTCTAGGATCCTGTGCTGTTTCAATATCAACGGTCGTTTGTACAAAATCCGTCTGATATCCAAGTGCTTGTAGAGCTGCAGCCTGCGTCGCGGACAAATCTACCGGTTCGGGAGATTCTATTGGCCCTCGAAAATCCAACAACTGATCTTGTAAGAGAGGCTTGAGTGAGACCGTAGTAGCGGTCCATGGATCTAGACTCTCTGTTCGAACACCATGCTCAATCCGTTGCGTTGAATCTTGAATCATACTAAGCGGATGCCAGCCATAGTGATACAGGGGGAAAAAAGTTTCTGCATACGTCGTTTTCCGGACTCGATCCTGCAATAGACTCTCGCCGCTCGACTCAAACTCTACTCCACCTATCTCTGCTATTGTCGGAGCCAAGTCTATTGACGACACTGGGTCCTCAACAATATCTGCCGCTCTAATATCTCCAATGATGGGCTCTAAATTTAAGGATTCATCAACGCCTTCTGGTCGCTCAATGGTTAACCGGACCTCTGGTTGGGGTTTACTCTCACTTCCTTTCGTGCCACCAGGCGGACGAATAATGAGAGGTACTCTCGTCACCCCACGACCAAGAAGCACACCATGTTCACGTTCGCCATGCTCCCAAAGCCCCTCACCGTGATCCGACGTCACAATGACCCAAGCATCCTCTGCGAGGGCGAATAGATCCCCCAACAAATAATCCACCTTGGCGATCTCACCACGATACGGGTCTCCTTCCCAATCTGCAGGAGGTTCCCATGGTGTATGTGGGTCATATAAGTGCACCCACCCAAATTTTGGAGACTCTTTAGGTTGATTTTTCCACCACTGTTTTGCGACGTTCAATACCTCACCCGCAGGCAATTGCGCTTCACCAAATGCCGCAACTTCTAGTAAATCTCTCGGATGAAATGGATCATGGTATACATCAAAACCTTGATCCAACCCCCATGAATGACTCAATACGTAGGCTGAAACAAAAGCGCCGGTCGCGTATCCCGATTTGGATAACGCCTCTGCTATTGTCTGGTATTTCTGGTCTAAGGCAAAACCAGCATTGTCCCGCACACCGTGTTCTCGCGGTAACAGACCGGTCAAAATACTTGTGTGAGACGGAAGTGTCAGTGGTGTAATCGCATGACTTTCTGTGTACAGACTTCCTTCGTCGGCAAGTCTGTCCAAATTGGGGGTCTTTGCTAACGTATCCCCATAAGCTCCTAATCTATCTGCACGTAGAGTATCAATGGTAACCAATAAAACATCCGGACGGGTATCCACCACTTCTGATTCTACATCTACAGGGGGTACTGGTTGACACGCAAACCATATCCAAAACATGACAAATCTCCTGAGAAAACGATGGAATCTACTCGAAGTGTACAATACAACGACGAAACACTTTTAAAGGATCGTAATTGGTCGAATCATTAAATAGCAATTAGAAAAGGTTAGGTAGTCAATGATGGAGGTCTCATTCAACATCCCACAGTGGTCATCAATGGAAACAATCTAACCTTGGCTCAGATTGAAATGATAGCCCATAGGCGATGCACCGTCAAAATGTGTGATCAGGCTCGACAGAAAATGCTTGAATCCTATCGATGGGTTCAACAAGTCTCTACCACAAACAAACCCGTCTATGGAGTCAATACGGGATTTGGTTCCCTAGCTAGGGTGTCTATCCCCCCATCGAAAAGTTCCCTACTCTCCACAAACCTGATCCGTTCACATGCCGCTGGTGTAGGTCCTATTGCAGATGAAGCAACGACAAGGGTCATGGTTTTACTTCGAGCCAATGCACTTGCAAAAGGAGTCAGTGGGTGCCGGCCACTGTTGGTTGACAACCTTCTACAATTGTTGAACACCAATATTCTACCGAAGATTCCCATGCAGGGTTCTTGTGGCTCCAGTGGGGATTTGGCTCCACTGGCTCACTTGGGATTAATGCTGATTGGAGACCCACTCGGGGAAGCGACGGTCAATGGTCAAACTGTGGATGCTCCAACTGGATTGAAACAGGCTGGATTAGAGCCACTTGTACTCGAAGCAAAAGATGGATTGGCCATCACAAATGGGGCTCAACTATCCACAGCCATTGCAACACTCAACATCCTCGAGGCCAAACAATTGATGCTGGCAGGTGAGCTGGCCGCAGCCATGAGTATGGAAGCTCTTTTGGGTATTTCCAGAGCATTTCATCCAGACGTTCACAAAATGCGACCCTACATCGGTGCAAGACAATGCGCCTTCAATATTCGTCGTCTGATCAAAGGCAGTACATTAATAGACTCCGTACCAGAAAAGTTACAGGATGCCTATTCCATTCGATGCACCCCACAGATATTAGGGGCTGTACGAGATATGCTGAGGTTTGTGGAACAACAACTCTCCGTTGAATGGAATGCTGCAACCGACAATCCCCTCATCTTACTTGATGTTGACGATGTGTCACAACATGATGCTGAGAATAAAGCCTTCTCAGCCGGTATGTTTCATGGTGAACCTGTCGGAATGGCAATGGACAGCTTTAAAATTGCGATATCCGAACTGGCGAGTTTATCTGAACGACGTCAATATAGACTCACAACGGGAAGCCTATCACAGCTATTGCCACCAGGTCTGGTCGGGAAAGATCGACCGGCTGTTGGAATGATCGTTCCACAAACGACGGCATCAGCTCTCGTCAGCGAAAACAAATGTCTGGCATGGCCAGCATCTGTAGACTCCATTCCCACATGCGAAGACCAAGAAGACCACATTGCAATGAGCACTGTAGCATCTCGTAGAGCCAGAGATGTTCTGAGAAACACGACCAAAGTTATCGCCATCGAACTCCTCAGTTCAGCTCAAGCATTGTCATTTCGACTTGATGAAGGTGTGGGTGTATCTCTTGGGCAAGGTGTCTCGCAAGGGCTCAAAAACGTCACGCATATCCTGCAAAAGCAATCACATCCGTATACGACCATCGGGGAACAAATAGAGCTTTTGGCGACAGCCATTCAGAATGGATCCATATTAGACTCTCTACCGGATCTCCTTCAAACGTCTGATATAGACGTTGTTCTGGAGACCGCGCTATGAACTGGCCCACCCCCACCTCTACCACCATTGAAATCTCAGAAGTCGATACGACCTGTGAAATGCTTTGGGCTGTCGCTCAGGGTGCACAGGTTTCTCTGAAGAATACGATTATTCCTTCAATGGATGCAAACGCCAAACTAATCCCCGAGGAGAGTCAGATCTTGGTCTCTAAACGCCACTGGCTTACTGGAGACCCCTCTCAATCCTCTGACAATCTCGCTCAAGGATTTATTCTCGGACATTGTGCAGGGGTTGGAACCCCATTTTCAGATGAGATCGTTCGAGCTGCTATATTCGCACGGGTAAAAGTGTTGTCGTCAGGACACACTGGGTGTAGAGGCATCGTAGCTGAAAAGATGGTACAAATGCTCAATCAGAACATTGTCCCGTTGGTACCTTCTCAAGGCTCTGTGGGAGCGGCTGGAGATCTGGCACCAATGTCCTACATTGCCCGAACACTATGTGGATATGACGGTCAGACCTATCAGGATTTCACCCCCCTCAATCCC
>CAJWHX010000260.1 GCA_913040875.1 uncultured Pseudomonadota bacterium
AATTAGTTACTCATCAGACAGGACCCGAAGGAAGAGAAGTAAAAAGGTTATATGTTGAGATATCATCAAATATTGAAAAAGAGTTTTATTTATCTTGTTTAGTAGATAGAGCTACTTCAAAAATTGCATTTATTTCAAGTGATCAAGGGGGCATAGATATTGAAGAGGTAGCAAGCAAGTCACCTGATAAAATTTTAACTACTAAAGTAGAATTAAAAGAAGTAATTTCAAATGATGAATGTGAATAACCGTTGGATGTAACTGCTCTACCCATCTTAAAAGGTGATCGTTTGTCTTTTCATCTCGCCAAGATTGAGACCATCTGTAGATGGGGCGATTCAAGCTGTGTAGTGTTCCCCAAGATTGTTGAGTGGATGTGATGGATATCTGTCTGAGCGATGTGTTGGAGGAGGGTGCTAAGGCATGAACTTCCCAGCCCTGTTTTGGTAAATGAGTGACCAGCTGTTCGATGACCTGACCCACACCACCAATCGTTTGAAAGGGATGTCCGTGACACACCAGCAGCATTCTTTTGGTGATGGTTCCTTTGTTCATTGTGAACGTCTCACCAGAATGCTTTCGTACAGTTCAATATATTGGTTTGTCATGTCGATGCTTGACAGAGGGGGAGTCGGGTTCCATTGTTCTGTAAAAATAGCTGTCATTGCGTTGGCGAGTTCCTTTTCACTACCCATTGTATACAGGATACCATCAATCCCATCTTTGACAATTTCTGGGATGCCGCCACATTTCGGCGCGATAATTGGGCACCCTACGGCTTTCGCCTCCAGTAAGATGATGGGGTAATTTTCATTCCATAGAGATCCCATAACCAGTGCATCAGCCTTTTGCAGAAGCTCGTAGATCGTGTTGTTTGAGACTCCATCGATGTGTTTATATGGTACGGATATAGGTCCCTTACCGACAAACAAAATGGGTTTGTTTTCACTTGGAAAGGCAAGTTTGTAAGCCGAGGAGACTAGTTGTGGTCCCTTGTGGTGAACCATAGACCCCACAAACAACAATCCATCCCCTCCAATATGGCTGTTCCAGTATCGGTTTCTGAGCAGCCCATGTGGAATGTTTTGGACGTTTTTCCAGCCTTGTTCATGTGCTAGGTCTTGTAGGAACTTAGATGGACTGATGACTTCACATCGCTTAGCAAGTCTTGAGAACTGCTCATTTCGGGCGTGTAGGTGCTTTTCCGCCTCGATATTTTGGGGCAGTATTTCGATAGAGAATGGAGAACGCAATTTGTGTGGTAGGCGTTTCCACAATCGATGGAGTGTAGTGGGGGAGATCACCGGTGACAGTCGTTCTGCGATTTGAATTAATAATTGACCGGATGTTGGAATCTGTGGACTCCATTGTGCGTAACAGGCGACACAATCTCCGGCACTTGGTGTTGTACAGAGGTGGGTCTGGTTGTGCAACAATGTTCCGCCAGCAGGACACCATCCCCACGCATCGTGTAAAGTCCACACCATGGGGCCTTCAAACGGGATCTGCGAACTTAAAAACTGCGTATGCTGAATGTGGATTAAGTCGGTATCTTCAGGAATGAGTGACGTGATTGTTCTTTCAATTTCAGGACGCCTCTCTGTCGATGACAATGGCACAGTAGGTACATTGTTTACGATTCTGTGGACTGATATGCCCATCCACTCTTCTGACAAAACGACACCATGCAGTTGACCGGGCTGTCTTGTCGCTGAAATGACGGTTGTATTGTGTCCGGCCGCCACCATTTGTCGTGCAAGAAGAGCTGTATGCTGTTCGGTGCCAGCATTTTCAAAAGGCGGGAAGCCGTGAACGAGATACGTAATGTTCATGAAGTGTGTACGTTGGTTGATGATTGTCGTATTGTGGGCGTTGAGTGGATGTAACCTCAATCGACTTAAACAGGCTAAGGAATCTTTGGATTCCCATGATTTGGCAGCTGCCGAAAAACGGTATCGTGCAATCTTGGAATCGAATCCGCAGGAAATAGAGGCCCTTGCAGGACTGGGTTGGACCTATCATCTGGCTTTGAAACGTGAAGATGCGCTCAGTCAGTTCTCCTATTGTCTTGGTATTGAACCAGACAACATCGAGTGTATACGAGGAAAGTCGAGTGTGATCTTGGCTCAAGGTGATTCAAAGCTAGCGAGACTCTGGCTTGATAAAGCGTTGATGATTGCACCAGATGATCCAGAGGTCTTGGTTTCAGAAGCCATTTGGATGCTCGCTCAAGGAGAGATCAGTAAAGCCAGTCGACAACTTGAGATGGTCATTCGCAGAGTTCCGGACAACGGTGGATATAGACTGCCATATGCCGAGGCGTTGCTCCGAGAAGGCCGGTCCAAGGATGCCCTAGAGCAAACTGAATTGAGTTTACAAAGTGAAATACCCAGACGTACTCAAGCGATGGTTTGGATTTTAAGAGCACGAGCACTATTGGCGATCTCTTCGTCCGCTGGAGAAGATTGTTCACAGTTGAGCACCATTAATGCATGGGTTGCAGAAGCTGAGCGAGCGCTCGGTGAGGCGGAGTCAACTGGCGTTGAAGTACCCAATTCAGCGATGATCAATCGGCAACTGGGGCGACGACGCACCACGTTGCAAGAGAAATGCCCAATGGGTCAAGGTGGTGGTTGAGCACCCGATTGACTCGTTAGAACAAGGGCTCATGACCATTTCTGTACTAAAATGTAAAAATTTGTCTTCAAACTATGTTATATTAAAAAATATCAGATCTGCTTTACCACACCTAGTTTATGTATTCGACTGTTTTACCATATACAGCTCTTCGTCCGCTGCGTCTTTCTATTGGATGTTTGCCGAAGGTCTCCATTTTAAGGAGACGGTCTAGGCGAGCCTTTACCATGATAGAGATCGTCATTGCATTGGGGATTTTGACCGCCCTTGCTGGTATCGGCTGGGGAACGATGCAAGAGTATTTGCCGCGTTTTCGGTTGGTTCGAATTGCGAAGCACTTTCGTTCAGAACTCATTTCGATGCGTCAGATAGCAGTGCAGACCAATCGAGAAACTCGATTTCATCTTCTTGCACACAGTGGTGGTAACTGTACTGATCCAACCCAGTGGGGCGGGGCGTGGGAGATGTCTGTTGGTGATCAAGTGATGGGGTCGACGGCATGGGATCTTTTACCAGAAGACAGTATGGAAGACGGTACCGATGATGAACAAGGAGACGCTTTGGTGAGTTTCTTCGCTGGCGGGACACACTCTGGTAAAGACGTGTGCTTTCAGGATTGGGGCTTATTAACGGGGCCGTTTTCCGGTAACAATCGCGATTCTATCGTCTTTTCTCCGAGAGGGTGGCTCCGGAATCCATCTGGAGATTTCAATGCGTATGGCTATATGGAGTTTCATTTTTACAATCAAGAGGCCACTCGTTCTGGTGTCATGGATGCTGTAAAAGTCCAGGTGAGTCGTGCCGGTATGATTCGATTGGTTAGGGTGCCTATGCCCCACAATTTTAATTCCATCGGTACTTCTGTTACGAGTTCAGTCCAATGAAAGTGTTGTTTACGCCATCGCTCTTGGGTACTCGACGTAGCAGTAGAGGATTTACCCTTATCGAGATCATGGTGGCTTCCGCTGTGATGGGGTTCGCTTTGGTTGTGATGATCTCTCTTCATTCACAGGCTGTCAGATCCAATATGCATGCAAAGCGCATGACGGACTGTACCTATCTGGCTCAAGCACAGCTGGAGCAGTTGCATGCATTACCGTGGACCAGTAGTTCGACACCCTCTCAACTGGTGGATGCCGGTGTAGACAGTACATCTCCATGGGCATACTTTGAGCATCCAAGTGCTGGATCTCAGCCTCCCGCTCGGTCGTCAGGTAATGGTCCGACGACAAACTATGCCTTTGGTCCCTTGGCCTATTACGTTTCTTGGGACATTGAAGTGATGGACACAAACTCCACTTGGTTGAAGATGATGGTTCGCTGTCAGTATTTGGATCGTAGTTTCAATCAGTGGCACGGTACGACCGTGTCCTCTTTTCGTTTTCGGGATTCCTAAGTCATGAGAGTTCGAACTTTTAACAGTCTTGGAAAGCGCAATCGACGTGGTTTTACCATGGTCGAGTTGGCGATTTCTGTTGGGATGGCCACATTTATCGTTCTTGGGATGTATGGGATTTTTACCATTCAGACGCAGCAACTCATGAATCAAGACATGCGGATGGAAATGCATCAGAATGGTCGTTTTGCCCTCGAGATACTCTCGAGATCGATACGAATGGCGGGTTTTGGTTCCCGAGGTACCATTGTTGGAGTGATGGGTGCAGGGGGCGATGGGAATGCGCAGGAGACTGTGGTGTCCTATGATGGCTACGGCACCAATGGGTCAGATGCGATTACGGTGGCTTACATGGAACCGTCGTTGGTGATGAATTCAACGTATGGAGCAATTCCTAGCTGTACGACCTCTACGATGGTGTTCAATCCAAGTCACCTCGATTACTTCGACAGACTGCTGCAGTTTCGATCAGGTGATCTCTTGATGTGTTATGACTACGCGGCGATTGGAACCAACAATACGTATTTGTGGGCGATCACGGCAGATGCAAGTACGACGTCTCCATTTGGCACCATTAATGTTGATGCATCGGCTGCTACGCTGTCTGACTTCTCTGGCGTTTGTTCTGCTTCATCCAATATATCTCCGTCGATTCAATGTTCCAAAGGTCAAGTGATGACCTTTTACATCGATGATACCGATAATGCAATTGGACCTGGGACGCCAACTCATCCAGTGTTGATGATGGATCTGAACAACAACTTTCCGAATAACGATGATGTTCCATTGGTAGACAACGTAGAGGATCTTCAGGTTCAGTACTGTGTGGATGGTGGCAACAATGACACTGATTGCTCCATTTTCAGCAACTGGGCCAATGCTGTTACGACTGGAAGTGCAGATGATGTCTGGATGGTCCGAATTATGTTGGTATTGCGATCTCCCAAAGAAAACTTCCAAGATTTCACGTGGTCGGGCAATGTTCGGCCCGCTGTCGGGAACAACACGGCTTCGTCAACGGCAGACGGATATTACAGAAATGTTGTTGTCACAGAGGTCACCGTTCGCAACAACCGTCTCTTTTAAACCACTATTGTTCTTTGTTTACCTGCTCTAAATTGCACGCTCATTCATTTGCTCATTTCTAATTTCTACGTAATTATAAACTTCACCATTATAAGTGATACCTATTTTTCCATCGTCAGTCATCATGGGTTGTTGACCACTAGCAATATCTATAATTGACAGCCGACGATGACCTAAAATTGCTGATGTTTTGACTAGAATGCCCGAGCCATCTGGGCCTCTATGTGAAAGTTTATTAAGAGCTTTTTTCGTTCCCTCAATAAATCTTGTATGCTCTAAATTTCTGTTTAATGAGTTG
>CAJWHX010000261.1 GCA_913040875.1 uncultured Pseudomonadota bacterium
AGGTGGAGAATATTCAAAACTTGCAATTTCGCCGCCAAGATCATTCGCCCCTGCCTCTACTTCTTCATCGCCATCGATATCGACCATTTGGTCAAGAATCCCGCTTTCATCAGCGATTTCACTTACCTTTTCGATCTCTTCGCCACGTTTATCTTTCGCAGCGGGCATGGATGTGGATACCGGTGGCGAGAGCTTTTTCTCCCACATAGACGCCATGCGAGATACCGCACTCGTTAGGACCGATTTCACTCCAGATTCTTCTTGTGCGTCGCTTTCGCGTTCATCATCTTGTTTTCCATCGTCTTCGTTTCCATCAACGTTTGCAGGATCGATTGTTTCAATCCATCAATCATATTCGTTTCGAACGCGAAGGAATGGAGGGCGTAGCACTGACTGGACAAGTAGACAAAGTTGGTGAACCTACAAACATTGGCCTCAAAGCGGAACCAAACAAAGTTGCGTCAGGTGGAAAGACCACCATCAATATCAGTCTGACAGATGAAAACGGTCGAGGCGTTGTTGGTGAGGAACTCAATGTGATGTCTTCTAGTGGTTCCATTGGCAAACTTCAGGATCGGGGCTCAGGACAATATTCTGTCACCTTAATTGCCCCAGATTCAAACGCTACAGGTGTGACGGTCGTTGTACAGTCTGCATCGGGAGACCTTCGCAAAGAACTGGAAGTTGAAATCGTTGGTGGAGCGACAACTACGGTTGAAACTACCGTTGTAACAACAGAGGATACACAGTCCTCTACATCTGACGCTGAATCGACAACTACAGAAGAGGCTAAGAAGGAAAAGAAACCAAAAGAAAAGAAACCAAAAAAGGTTAAAACACCTCGTGAGAAGAAACCGCGCACGGGTACTGTTACAGCACCATGGTTACGCGCTTCTGCAGGCTATACTGCTGGTTCTTTTAATTATCAACAAACGCCTACGAAAACCGATGGCTTACTCTATGAACAGGCCATCACCTTCAATCGTGAAACCGAAGGGTCATCGCCTGCATTAACAGCGGGTGTAGATGTCCGCGCTGTAGGAACCATCCCTTCACTAGACTTTATAGGATTTGATGTACACGTTCAGTCTGATCAGTACGCCATCGCTCTATCTGAATTCCCCGAGCCCATTGGCGATTGGATGACATCTATCGATGCTATGGCTGCCGGTCGATATCCGGTATCCTTGTCTGGATTGACCCTGACACCATCCTTGAGAGCCGGGATCAGTAGAGATGATTTAATTGTCTTTCGTCAAGATGAACAAGACGATGGAAATGTTGCTCTCTCCTATGAGCCTCTATTTGTCTCTGCCCTGAATGTTGGTCTCGGTACTGATATACAAACGGATATGGGTCTCTTCGCACACATAACCTATGACGTCGGAGTTAGAGGATCCATCTATCGACAGAAGTTCGATTCGCAGCTTGGATACGATATCAATGACACGATCTTTGGATTCCTTGGTCTTCGATCAACCAATAGAACTGTAGATATTGAAACAACCTCTGGTAAAGCGGGTGAGATTGAAGATACCAACTACTCAATAGTCTTCGGGGCTGGTGGTTCCTTCCGATAATCCTATTCCTAGAGTATAAAGGTCATTTTCAATAAAGGGACTCGCGTCATTCCTTAGTTGGTTTGTAGACTCTTCCCTTCCACGTCACTGTACCACCGAGAGAACGGCGCGCCGAGTTCATCAACAAAAGCAATACGAGTACATTAGCGGGGGCATGAGTCAAACCATAGAGCAGATTCATGCCTCGCCGATGATCCATCAAACCACGTGTTAGTTGTGTCATCACCATAATCGCTGTACCCCAAATCATAAACTCCAGCGATACTATATGTATATGAATCAATCTCAGAGCCCCCAAAGCAAAGAGAAGGTGCCCCAAAATACTAAATGCAAAGGTGAACAACAGGGCCAAGATCAAATTGGGAATTGAGTACCGTAAACCTGCAAACAAGTTTTTTGTCCATCCTTCCCAAATCTCAGAAAAAGACGTGTACATTCGACAGCCAAATAAACTGTCCAGATAGAGACAGTGATATTGTTTATCGTGTTCAACAAGGGCTCTCGCTATACCTACATCATCTAAGATGTTGCTCTGTACAGCAGCATGACGACCAATCTCATCATAAGCATCTCGAGAAATCAAAATGAATTGACCATTGGCCAGATTGCTATCCTTCTTGGCCGGATTGTTTACAGATGAGAGTGAGTTCCCAGCCAAGATCAAGCCGCCAACAACCGGTTGCATCACACGTTCCCAAAAGGATTCCATCTCCAACGTTCCCAAGCCTGTAACCATATCCAATTTATTCTGACGCGCATATTCAACCGTTCTTGATACCGCTTCAGGTTGCAACACAACATCTGCATCTACAAACAACAACCATCGCCCTGTAGCATACCGTTGCGCACGCTGAAGCGCCCATGGCTTACCGAACCACCCCTCCGGTAACGATTCTCCTTCCGATTCTGGAAGCTTCAGTCGTTTATGTTGTTGTTGAATCTCTGCTAAAATCTCTCCTGTGCGATCTGTCGACCCGTCATTGAGTACAATCACCTCCACATTGGAATGATCTTGAGACAAAGCAGACAGTACACATGCACCAATACCGCGTTCTTCATTGCGAGCGGGTATCACAATGCTTACAGGTAGCCCCTCCGGTGCCTTAGCAAAAGAGTCGTCCAATACCCAGCGACGTTTATAATGAGCTCGAACCCCTTTCACCAAAGCCAAGAACCATCCCAGAAAGATACACATCAGTGCACCGCGAGCAATCCACAACATCATCTTTCCACACTCCTTTTCAACTTTTATACATTTTATACCACTTCACTCTTATACCACTTCACTCACTTGGGAATCTGTAATACAAGGCTTGACAAACCATATTAATTACTGTACACTGTATCGTAATTTTCGGATCAATTTCAACCACAAAACGTGGTTTCACTCTACAGACACGGAAGCAATTCTATGAATCCATTCGCTATTGGAAATTTGGCTGTTTATCATGGTAAAGGCGTGGGTCTAATTACCGGACTCAATACAATCGATCCAAAAGGAAATCCTTGTCTGATTTGTAAACTGACACTTAAAAAATCGGTTGCCCAAGTTCGCGTGGATCACCCAAGCCAGACAACCATTCGGACCATCATGAACGATGATGAACTAGAGGATGTCTACGGAATCTTACGAACGCAAGATGTAAAGCCCAACACTACAACATGGAATCGTAGGTATAGAGGCTACATTCAAAATATCAACTCAGGGATCCCCAAAGAGATTGCCTCTGTTTTGAGAGACTTAGAGCTCCTTAGCATTCGTAAATCATTGTCCTTTGGGGAAAGCAAGATCTACTCTGATGCCAAAGAATTGATTGTAGAGGAAGGGGCCTACACCCTCATGATGCCTAAATTAAATGAATTCCTGTTACCGCTCAATAATGTAAAGGCTCACGCCATTCTTCAAAACCTACATACTGTACTTCAAAAATCTTTAAAAGATGGTGCATTTGACTTTTCGAACAAAGGCATGAAAGATTTGGCCAACCTAGAACTCTCTCTTCCTTCAGATCCAATCGTTGGCGAAAATCGATTCGTGCACATATTCAATGCCTTGGTAGAAGCCATCACAAATCTCGAAGAGGAGTCCAATAAGATTATCATGCGTACAGCAAGGAGAGCTCTAAACAGTGCGCACACGCCTTCCGCTGTAAAACCAGATAATTTAGAAGGATGCTTTGGAATCTTGGTGCCCTGGAAAGACATCCCCTTGGTTGGTGTTTTAGAACATCGAATTCTCGCATCACACAGAAGTTACGACTCGCTCAGGAATCTATTTACGGAGAAGGGATGTGATGGGTTAGAGGGCCTAGATCTTAGAAGCATCATCAATCCGATGGTAGAATTTGCAAGCCATCATCTATTGATCCAATTCCGTGATGTATTGGGGTCACTCGACCTAAAAATGGAACGCAGAAGAAGAACACGCGCCAAACCAAAACCCTTTGTTCGAAAGTCAGAACGTTCTACCGAGCAGGAACCCGAAGCCCCAAAAGTCTTGACCTCTGCAATCCGACAAGTTGAAAAGGATGTCAAGGGATTCAAACCTGAGGCAGGGAAACCAGAGTCCTTTTCTGATCTACAGTCTAAGGTATATACCTGCTTCATTGATCTAGATACTGTGGCTCGATTGAGCTCACTAGAGACCATCGAAACCTATCTTACTGAAAATTTAGAAGAGTATAGAGAGATCATCGTCGAACAGCTCGATGAGATATTCGCGGATGCTCGACTAAAGGGCGAAAAAGAGAAGGAAGAGAAGGCAAAGGCTAAAAAGAATAAAAGTGCGAAAAAATCCAAAACAGAAGAGAAGTAAAAGAAGGATAAGTGAGAGAAGGAAGAGAAGTAGTCAACCATTGAGACACTCTAATGTTTGAGACACCCCAGTGTTCGAGTGAGTATCCGTGCGTCACATATCTCGTAACAAAGAGCCAATCGTATCGACGTATACGGCTTATATCAGGCTTATCTACGACTCATACTCTGCTAACAGAATACAGCACTTCTATCCCAGGCTCCTACGGATAAGCCGCTCTGATTTAAGTTTGACTTTGACGGACCGGTAGATCATTCGGACACAATGATGTCCGAATAAAAAATACGTCTACCAGTTTACAGACACAACCGATACCTGGTCGATTATTCAGCGGCTTCATCCTCTGCTGACGGTGCCTTTTCAGGAAGATCGTCGGCATCTAGACAGCAGCGGAACGACAAGTTAGAATCTGCCCACTCAGCCTTCATCTTTGTTGTGAATGCACAACGATTTGACTGCTCGTCTTTCGGAACTTTGTATCCACCACCTTTAATAACGACCTCTGTGTCATTCGCGAATGTATCAGTCCATTCACGGGGTCCTGCACTCATACCAAAGACACCGTAAGTAGACAAACACTCTTCTTCTCCGGAAAATACATACTCCCCATTCACCATACAGTGATTGGAGTCAAAGCGATCTCCATAAGAAAATATGTTGCTTTCCCAGCCTTTACAAGCCTTTTCCCACTCGGTAGATGTGCACAAACGTTTACCAACACTTTCGCAAAGGCTATTGGCCTGCTCATATGTGACTTGTGTTGTTGGATACTGTGGAAAATCTGGGTCAACGCCCGTTGGGTTGTTCCATTCGAATCGATCGATGTAAAATCCTTTAACGTTTACTTTTGTGGCAACTGCCTCTGAACGAGCAGCCCATGTTCTATCGTTTCGACCTTTGGGCTGACTATTCTTCACACCCTTTTCATCACCAACCACGCGTTCATACTCTTGTGCCAGTGCTCCGACAAGAGT
>CAJWHX010000262.1 GCA_913040875.1 uncultured Pseudomonadota bacterium
GGTCTACAAGACCCGAACCGCCCCATCGGTTCTTTCATATTTTTGGGGCCAACTGGGGTTGGAAAGACCGAACTTGCCAAAGCGTTGGCAGAATTCTTATTTGATGATGATACCAACATCGTACGAATCGACATGTCAGAATATATGGAAAAGCATTCAGTCGCTCGGCTCATCGGAGCGCCTCCGGGATATGTGGGCTATGATGAAGGTGGGCAACTGACAGAAGCGGTGAGACGTCGCCCCTACTCTGTGGTTCTTTTGGACGAGATTGAAAAAGCACATGGCGATGTGTTCAACATCTTGCTGCAAGTACTCGACGATGGGCGACTGACAGACTCCAAGGGTCGTACTGTCGACTTCAGAAACACGGTTGTCATCATGACATCCAATGTGGGTGCACACAAAATCATGGAAGCCGGTGGTGATGCTGAGAAAGCCAAAACTGCGGTGATGAGCGCATTGAAATCTCACTTCCGACCAGAGTTTATCAATCGTATTGACGACACCGTCATCTTTGATGCATTGACTCGTGAAAACATGGACGCCATCTTCATCATTCAAATGAAAAGAGTCCAGAAACTGCTAGATGAAAGACAACTGATGGTGGAGGTCACTCCGGCTGCTCAAACAGCCCTGTGTGACGCTGGATTCGATCCAACATTCGGTGCCAGACCCCTCAAACGTGCCATTCAGCAATATCTCCTCAATCCAATGTCCAAGGCCATTGTATCTGGTGGATACGGTCCAAAAGACACCATCAAGGTCGAACTGGATGACGAGGATCAGTTGATTTTCACCCGCATCGCAGCTCCAGAGGATGACGTTGAAGTCGAAGAACAACTCGGACTCCCTCAACGATAGTCACACCTCGTTCATTCAAATGAAGCCCCTCGAAACTAAGAACCAAGGTGCAATCATGATGCTCAATAACAAGGTGGCGTTGGTCACAGGTGCTGGAAAAGGAATTGGTTCCGCCATTGCTCGAAAGTTATCGAGTCAGGGCGCCAAGGTCTATGTACACTACCGATCGTCAAAGGAAACTGCAGAGACCCTTGCCGCTGAAATTGGAGGGATTGCCGTTCAGGCAGATCTCTCTTCCAGTTCAGGTGTAGAAGGTCTCCTGAGCGCCGTAGAAGAACCCATCGATATATTGGTCAACAATGCAGGATTGACAAAAGATATGCTGGTCATTCAAATGGAGGCAAGTGATTGGAAAGAACCGTTCGCTGTCAATCTGGATGCCCTATTCTATTTAAGTCAAGCCGTTGGCCAACGGATGATGAGAAGAAAGAGTGGAAGCATCATCAACATTACATCTGTTGCTGGGATTCGTCCAAACAGAGGCCAAGCGAATTATGCAGCAAGCAAAGCGGCTGTGAGAGCCTTTACACAATCGTTTGCCAGAGAACTTGCCAAAAAAAGAGTTCGCTGCAACTGTGTCGCACCTGGATTTATTGAGACTGCAATGACCGAAGCGATGAATCCCATCGTATACAAAGAAGCCCTCAAGCAAATCCCGATGAAACGAGCTGGCCGACCAGAAGAAGTTGCATCTGTTGTGGCTTTTTTAGCCAGTGATGAGGCTTCCTACGTCACTGGTCAGGAGTGGATTGTTGACGGTGGATTGATTTGATGAACTGTCGTCACCTAAGGTGCGGTAAAATATCCCGATAGCATCACATTTACATTGTAGTTTCGTTGGCACGTCAACTGCTGACCTTCGGAGACTTTTATTCCAGTTTGGTATGAATACAGATCAATGTTGTAGGTCTCTAGAAAACTAACACCATCAATTTTTACGCGCATCCAATAAGAACTACTGGTTGAAGTTGAGACCTTTTGAACATCGGTAATTACCAACACTCGACCAGCTGGAACCACATAGCTTAAGTTATCACAGGTACCAATATAGTTCCAAATTGGATTGCTCCCGAGAGAAACATTTGGTCCTGTTGGTGCAGCGTCGGCACTTCCCATCAAAAGTCCCATAAATGCAATCCATGTATTCATTAGAACTGCCAAGGAATCATTGGGGCATTCTGCGCATCAACAATAACACCAGCATATCCAACACCAATACCGGCAACTCCGAGAACGGCTGACGTGATGACCAATGCATTGTTCGTGGCACGAAGGCTGTCTTTGGTTGCCAGATCTCTGGCTTCATAAAATTGAGCATTCGTAGAGAAGGTGTACCCATAAACACCTCCAGCCACTGCAAACGTTGCCAATGACGATACCATCAATGGAGTCTTAGATTTGGGTCGAACGCGCTTCAGAGTTTGGACTGCAAACATGTTTTCATCATCTTGGGCACTCTTTTTCCCCTTCTTCGATACTTGTTCTGCTGCTAGGAACTGCTGAGGGAATTGATTGCCATCGATCATGAACCGAGAAATAATGTGGCGATCGGTTGCCGAAGCAATAAACAGAATGTGCGGTCTATCGACTGTGGCGTTGGCTTCTTTCAGGAGACGACCATCCAAGTAGAATACTGTACCTTCAGGTGAACGAAGTGCCATGCCTTCAATTGGTTCTGGTTCCTGAGCGGAGAGAGATCGCTGCTGTTCATAAATGGAGTAGAGGTCTGAGCTCATATCAACCTCATTGACCCCCCACTTGTGATTCGGACTCAACTCTAGAGCAGTGCGGAACCAACGGCTAGCGGTTTCCATATCTCCACGATAGTAATGTCCCAAACCGATGTATCGATAGGCTTGTGCAAAGACTTGAGGGGGTGCGGGAGTCTTCATACAGGGAAGATTCGCTTCCAGTTCACCAGACAGACGCTTGATTTGCGTTTCATCTTTGCGAACGAGGTAGGTGTTGAGCATTGTTAATCTTTGTGCAGCATCCTTAGGCGTGAATACTTGGCCCTCACAATATGATGCTTCGGCGGAGTTCCCAAGCAACATGGCACCCACCAATCCTACACTCAATGCCGAACGAAAAAGTCCCAATCGAAAAGCCTTTATCATTGTCTGTCTCCTACCAATGTCTACAGTGTATCCAATTCGAAAAGAATGTGCTCACATCAACCAAGAATTGCAAGTGGTTGACCCACCTGACAGGCTCCGCCCTCTTCCAACGCCCAACGTTGTAAAACACCAGATTTGGTTGCTTTGATCGGAGTAAAGGTTTTCATGACTTCGATAAGACCTATGGTTTGCCCAACTTGAACGGTGTCGCCAATCTGTACAAACGGTGGTTGGTCAGGACTTGGTTTGGACCAAAATGAGCCATCCATTGGAGCAACCAACACTTCTGCGCCCTCTGGAATCTCCCATTGAGTTGAATCCACCTCAGCCTCCTTAGACTCTACAGACTGAGTCATGCCGGTGGTCAAAACATTCAAGTCGTGAATGGACCAGATACGGGGATTCTTCACGCGTCTATGACCAATCGCCTGATAAGACATCTCGGCAAAGGCACACAGTCGCTCTCGCAGCTCTTCCAGTCTGATGATCTCATCTGTATCCATTTGAGAGGCCGACAACACAGGGTCCATGTCCTTTTCAATTCGAGCGGCAACGGTTGCCATCCCTCGTTCA
Organism: uncultured Pseudomonadota bacterium; assembly: GCA_913040875.1. The sequence goes on from CAJWHX010000262.1 coordinate 3,552, forward strand.
ATCTTCGCTCTTTCATCCGGATCTTGAGTGAGTATCTGATAGTCATCATCCAATTTGGTATTGAAAGCTGCAATCGCCAATGTTTGACCTTCCATGACCGACTGACGGGTTAAACACGTCGACAATTGCATGATGGGTTTGTATGGCAATCCATGCATCGCATAGTATCCCGCTCCGGACGCTTTTCGAAGAAGTACCGTCATCACTGGAGATGCGGTCGTAGAGTTGGAATAAATCAAGGAAGACCCATACCCCAAAAGCCCCTGTGCCTCGGCTTCCACACCAATGTCAAAACCGGAGATATCTTGAAGCCAGACAATGGGAATACCGTCATCGCTGCAAGCGCGAGAGAAGGTGGCGAGTTTGGAAATCCCTTCTCGATACAAGATACCTCCAGGTCTATGCCCTGCTCGATGTGGATGCGGTTGAGGCTCTTGTACATTGGCTGCAACACCAACCCACAACCCAGAGATTCGAACCACTGCGGTAAAGATCTCTCTCCCTGAATTTGGCAAAAACTCATGCACCAAAGATCCATCAACCAATCTCGAAACCACTTGACGAATGTCATAGGCATGTCGATGATCTGTCGGAAACAAACTCGCTATTTCTACAGGGTCATACAGTGGTGTTTGTGGCGCGGTTCCATATCGATAATAGTCCACGGCAGATGAAGGCAACTTACCAACCTCTTCCCACATCTTTGCAAGACATGTTTCATCGTCTGGAACGCGAACATCCGCACACCCCGATTGGTGTACGTGCACTTCAGGTCCGCCGATGTCCAGTGAGGTCAACTGCAACGACTTCGCCCCCTTAATCAATGCTGCACCTGCAATCACCATATATGCCTGCTCAGTCATGAATACGCGGTCTGAAATAATCGGCATGTATCCCCCACCGGCGATACAATCTCCGAATACCCCCGCAATCTGTGGAATCCCCTGGGCACTGAGTTCAGCATTTTTGTAAAAAATGTGTCCGGCGCCTGTCAAACCAGGAAATGATTTGGACTGCTCTGGTAAGAAGAGTCCTGAACAATCTACAAGATACAGTACCGGTACTCTAAGTTTCCGTGCCATCTCCTGGGCACGTTGAATCTTTTCAGGCGTATTCGGCCACCAAGACCCACTGGCAACGGTATTGTCATTGGCTATAATCATCACCCATCGATGTTGTACTTTGGTAAACACAGTGAACAGACCTGCACCTGGTGCCAATCGCTCTCTGGAACCATCTTGGAATACACGCCCCCAGTTCACCAGTGTACCAACAGGCAAGACCGGTGCATCGTCATCGCAAATCCACTCAATACGCTCCCAAGCCGTCATCTTTCCTTTGGCGTGGGTTCGATCAACGTACTTTTGTCCTCCACCTTGCAGAACAACCTTTCGTTTTTCGAGAAGGTCATTTTCTTTTGCAAAAACCGCCTCAGCATTCTTTTCAGCCTGTGAATCGATTACAATAGGGGTCCCAATGGGATGTACAGGGATTCTCATGGTGTCTCCTGATCAAGTATTCAATAAGTTTTCAAGAAAATTGGTGTCGTAGTGACCCGTTTGGAACTGTGGATGTGTCAAAATCTGTTGGTGTACAGGAATGGTCGTCGGTACACCTTCGATGGTCGTATGCGCAAGGGCCTCGTCCATTTTCGCAATCGCTTCAGAACGCGTCGGTGCCGTAACAATTACCTTTGCAATCATCGAGTCATAATGTGGAGACACAGCGTCTCCTTCAACAAGGTGCGTATCCACACGCAATCCATCCATTTCTGGCCAACGCAGAGTGGAAATTCGTCCAGGCTGTGGACGAAAGT
>CAJWHX010000263.1 GCA_913040875.1 uncultured Pseudomonadota bacterium
GATAGAGAGAGTGAACCTGAAGCAATCGAGAGAATGTTTGCTCCGTCTAGTGGAATTCCTGTAACTCCCTCTGATTGGGAGAAACTCTTCAGAGTAGCCTTTGGCGTTCGTGGTCGTGGTTGGGTTGTTCGCTGTTGGGGATATGCGGAGCGCAATCTGATGGCAACAGAACTTTGGCCAGTGGACAACAGTGGTTTGGCCGTTGACAAAGACAAGATCCGTTTGCAACGGAGCATTGAACGTGCTGGACCCGAGACATTACTTGTCGTTGTTGGTCCGTCCAATGGTGTGGTTTCTGATTCTGATTTGGATTGGGCTAGAGGAGTGATTCGTGGATTGGTTCGAAAACAACAAGAACGGATTCCAATTGTCAAAGAGGTGATTGTAACGAAGTTTCACCCTCTCACTTTGCACAGTGAGGCTGAAATAGATTGTCCTCTCCCAACCTTCTCTATCGATGATATGCAAGGCGTACTTCAAGACTCGAATGGTCATCGAGCGACAGTATCTGCAGGGCGATTACTGTTGAATGCAGGAGTTGTCGAAGTTGATTCCATGATAAAAGGTGTACAATGACCACTAAATATGTGCCCGTTTCTCAGAGTCAATCCATGTATACTGGAGCCACCCAGCAGACGGTGGCGCCATTGCAGTGGGCCGTAGATTCTGCCCAAGGTAAAACGAACGGTCTGGAGTGGGTGGATACACAAATTATACCTAGACATCGGTCGTTTACAATGAATGCCGATGACAACACCGGTGAGCGTCAGTATCGACATCGTCCATATGCGGCATACTTACCGAAAACGATGATGATGGCGGCTAGACATGCCCAGCAACAGGGTGAGCCAACTGTTTTGGAAGGATTGTTGCTGTTGTTTGCCAAGATGGAATGGTTGGTTGCAACCCGTCGATATTATTGGTCTCCGATGAGTCCCGTACCCAAGTTACTAGCATCATTGGTAGAGGCGATGGGGATAGACAATGAGATTCATAAAAATAGACCGGATGTGTTGGCTAGATTGGCAGCTCGGTTGCCTACGTGGAACCCTTCTCGCGGTACAGTTCAGGGAGCCAAAGATTTACTTGTTGAAACGGTGGGGGATCCCTTTCCCATTCGCGTAGCTCAAATGCCGAAAGATAAGCCAATACCCATTGACCCTGAAATTCAAGGAGAGGTTTTTGCGTGTCATGATGTGAGTTGGTGGGATCGTAGAACCACTCGAACGCCCGAAGGAAAGGCGCAGAACACCCCGATGAACCTCCGAATTGATTCAGGGTTCTTACAGTTTCAAACCCCAGAAGATCCAATGCCTCTACACCATGAGGATGTACTTGTAGGCTGGAAGATTTCTGATAAATTTCCAACAAATTTGCTACGATTGTTGCCAGCATGGATATCCATCCGTGTGGTAATTCTCCCTGAGCAAGCATAGAGGAAGAATAATGGATACCAGTTTTGCAGTATTTTCCCCACAAGAGGGTGCAGTTCTTGATCAAATCAGTTTACAAGCGATAGCTGAAGTCCCGAACTTGTTTTTGGGTGCATTGATGGATGGTTTGGTGCCTCAAGAGGACAATATCATCCTACATGGGCTTGATATTGCGGGTGATTGGGCAGCCGGTGGTCCACCAGGTACAAAACGTCCGGACCCACAGTCGATAGGATTGCGTATTTCGCCGGGTAAGGCAATTGTTACCGATAAGGAAGGCGTCCGATTTTTGGTTGAGATTCATGAAGAGGTTCGTATTCCATGGCCAACCAAGGCAGGTCCAGCAGTGCATGCGGCGTTGGTGATGGTCCTTGAGCGTAAGCCTTGTGTTATTGGTTCTGGAATGTTGGTGGCTCGAGAAGAAGTGACGGCACGGTTTGGTTTCGTCGATAGCCAATTGAAGGATCGAGCCCATTACTTACCAGTAGCCGTCGCCACAGGAAATGCTCAAGACTGGGCAACCGATCACTCTAGAATTATGCAACCAGAACATCCGGTAATTGGATTGATGATCAAGCGCTTTGAAAAACTTGAGAGAACAGTTTGGCAAGCAGAACCAGAAGGCGGTGTATGGGATCGTGAGGTAATCGGTAAGAACTGGTTCCGTTATCAAACAGTGGGAGCGGCTGCTTTACAGGCTACACGCGCGATGCTGATGACCTATCCAAGCACGACTCGAGATAGAGTTCGTCTACTCAAGACGTTGCATGAACAGCTGCACAATTCTGTTGAACAGGCTTCCACAGAGCTGCTTCAACTCATTGGTTCTAGAGATGGTGCGGGCCCGTATGCAGATGTTCTTCCGCAAGTAGAGGGTTGATAAATGGCTGCCAATCCACTTCAATCGATGGGATTTTGGCGCGGGTTTGAAGGCGCCGTAGAGATTGCCGTTCCGATGACGGTCGCGGGAATTGTTTTCTTCCGAGTCAAAGCATTGATGGAACAGGTGTCAATGGGGCGACCCTTGACCACTCTTGAAGTGTTTGTTCTTTTAGGTGCGATGACTGCAGTGATCTCTTGGGCTGTTTCCCGTCAAATGTTTTTGAGCGGTCGTAGGAAACCGATTGTGATTGCAGTGATGGCAACCATATTTTCCTGTGGTGCAGTCTATGGACTCGTCAAACTTTTAGCCTCAGGTTTTGAAGCCTCTTGTGCGGATGTATTTGAAGGTGTTCTTATTGAAATAGACGGGGTTTGGAAAGGGCAAATGGGACTCGCTTGTCAAGTAGGATCGATTGCAGGGAACAATTACATTCCTGGTGCATTGATACGCCCTGCATGGGATGGGCAATCTTCGGGTGCATTATGGGTGTTCACCACTGTGGTGGCGACCTTTTCTTCTGTAGCGATGAGAGATGTGCGAGTTCGACCTACCAAAATTGTTAAGAAGCTGTACAAGTTATTGGAGTTTGCTCCTGCATCCGGTCTTGATGGGGTACTCGGAGAAAAAGCCAAAGATGGTCGGGTGCAGGCCTGTAGTAATTCGACCTTTTGGGGCGAGATCTGCGGACAGTTGTATTCAGCAGACAAAAAGTTTGAACCTGGTGAATGGTGCGGTCGATGCAACCAGACCTACACGAAAGCAGATTTCAACTTGACATTTAATATTGTGACTCTGTTCTCCGACAATATTGATTTGCTCAATATGTTAGAGAAAAAGGATACCTTGTCTTGGGATATTCCCGGCAGGATACCAGCAGATGGTCGGCAAAGTGGAGTCGAACGTTGGGTAGTGATCGGTCAGGTCACGGCTCCGGATGTTATCAGTGTGTCTCAGTTGTTATCGATAACCCACGCACAACTTGACAACTGGCAAAGCGATAATGAACGCGTTCAATCTGCGATTGATCTTGCCAAGAAAAGAGCCTCCAAACTGTACGGTTGGATTTGGTTTGGTCGACAAACGAAACGACTTACGTATGCTCGTCCGACGAATAAAGTGCTGATGGCAGTCGGTACGACACGATTGCGAGATCTGGTGACAGATTCAGGCGACGAATTGTATCTGCAGCTCGATATTGGCTTATTACCACTGGAAATGAGAACAGCCTTTTACAAAACATTCAGAGATGAAAAGCGAGTGCCTAGATATCAGAATTCCAAGCTGGATGTTTGGGTTCCAATAGCCCCGAGATTATCTGCAGAGTTGGCTGGAATGTGGGTTCCACGAGTCGAAGGGGAGGCTCTAAGAAAGTGGTTGGCCACAGGGCGTTTGCAAGAAGAGGGCAAGCGAGGAATCACGATTCCAGTTCCATATACTGTGTATGATGCACCTGAAGAAGAAGAGTTTCAGACCTCAATGGAGCAAAATGTTCAGCAGCTGGTGGAAGAAGATGTTGCGCCGGTTGAAAAGCCAACAGAGCAAATGGATTTGACAGATATCTTTGATTTTGGACAAGATGAAACACCTGTTCCATCGGTTGAAGAAGAGGAAGATTCTACACCGATCGTTGAAGATGAACCAGAACCAACAGTGGAAATTGTCCAAATAGAACCAGAGGTTGTGCCAGAAATTTACATTGAGCCAGGAACGCTTGATATCATACGAGTTCCATACAACCGTGGAAAAACGGAGCCGGACTTGCAAGCGAAACGGATTGGTTCTTCAATTTCTGAGTGGGAATGGCTGGAGCCAGAGCAGATTCAAATGATGCGTCAGCAAGTCTTGGTTTTGGTAGACTCTACCAAGATCAAATAAATTCGAAGAGGGCAGTTCGATGCACCCCTTTTACACTGTACGATTGCTGCTGAAAACGATACAAGAATTGTGTAATTTAGGTTTGATCTGCTAAGTTGTTGGTAGGTCACTTCGAAGACATTTAGTGACATTTGGCCAATGTCCGTTAGAACCGTCTTCTTGCGAGGAACTCATGCGCGCAATTCCGTTGAATTTGATTGGTATTATAGCAGTTGGATTGTCATTTTTGACGTCCTGTGCTCCGGAATCCAAAAATGGTGATACAACCAAGGATTCTGGACCAAAAAATTCCAACAACTCTCCTGTGGACTTAAATACCGATGATTTATCATCGGATGACATTCTTCTCATCTCAGATACCACAGCGCCTATCATTACGATCGATACTCAGATAGCAGACGCTGATGGATACACCAATACATTGACCCCTTCGTTTGATGTAACGAGTGATGAGGCTGGGACTCTCACGGTTGGTGGCAGTTGTTCTATTACAGGACAAGACAGTATCACCGCTAGTACTCAAGCGAGTATTACTCTTGATTCCCTTACCGATGGTTCAACCTACTCTAACTGTACAGTTACAGTGACCGATGCTGCTGGTAATGCCAGTAATGTTGAGACATTGACGGCTTTTACCGTTTCGGTAAGTGGGGTGTCTATTTCTCAATCTGGGGCTGTTGATGCTACCCCTGGATCCGGATCCGTAACATCGAATACAACGCCCTTGCTGCAAGTTGATCTCTATTCCAGTACCTCGACAGATATCGATACATCTTCTGGTGGAACAATCACCTTGACAGGTGGCTGTGAGACAGCGGCAGCCACGATCACTCAAGGGTCTACAACCGACATCACTCTTACAGGGTCCGGTGGGGCTGCATTTACTGATGGAGTATACAATTGTACGTTGGCCGTCAACGATGGATCCGCAGACAGCAATACGTTGACACTGGATGCATTCACTATTGACAGTACTGGACCGACCATTTCTGTTACCGATACAGCAGGAGCAGTGACAACAAGTATTTCGTTTCCTGACAATACTGCTCTTGGTGCAACCGTTGCAAATGTCGCCGGTTCTGACACGTACGCATCAACAATCACGTATTCTGAGAGTGGTTCAGGCGATGCCACTGCCAACGCAGACCTCGATATATCCTCGGCGG
>CAJWHX010000264.1 GCA_913040875.1 uncultured Pseudomonadota bacterium
GTGGTACCGAGTGTCGTCACCTGTTTTTCTTGCATTGCCTCCAGCAAAGCAGCCTGAGTCTTAGGAGGGGTCCTGTTGATCTCATCCGCCAACAGGAGATTGGTAAAGACTGGACCTTTTGCAAACTTGAGACTCCGACGTCTCGTTTCTGGATCCTCTTCAAGTATCTCAGCCCCGACGATATCGCTTGGCATCAAGTCTGGTGTGAACTGAATCCGTTTAAACTCGAGTCCCATTGATTCGGCCAACGAGTTCACCATCAGTGTTTTCGCCAATCCTGGCACACCGACAAACAAGCAATGACCGTTGGAAAACAACGCCAGCAACATTTGATCGACCACCTCTGTCTGCCCGACGACCTTTTTCTGAATTTCTGTTCGTATGGTTTCAGCAATACTGGGTAATGCATCGAATAATTCCGCTTGTGCTGTTGTCATAATTGTCCTAGGGTTACGGATTTGAGATGGTGCTGTATAAACCACCCACCTCTAAAATAGATAAAATGGATTCGTGATGACGGACTGCTTTGTCATTGCTGGTCCGATTGTAATGCTCGATGAGAGCCGTCTGCGTTTGAATGCTGTATGGATTCACTTCATGGGCGCGCAACCAATAGTCATGCCCATCTCCCAGTCCGACTTTTGGGGCTAGAATTGCCGCTGTACGCAATACTTCCACGTTCTCTGGATACAAACCCAGCGCAGTGGTCAACTGAGATTTCGAAGCCGAGGGTTCGCCAAGTTGAAAGTGGCACTCAGACATTCGAGCTAAGGCCGTCGGGCTCATTGGCTCATCTGGATCTTTCGCCTTTTGATACTCAACCAACGCAGCTTTGTATTTTTTGTGCTGCATCAGTAAATCACCCACGCGAACGTACTTTGCAAGGTCTGTTCGCCCCTGCAGCACTGGGTCTTCAGCAAAATCTCCACCCTCACCATCCAAGGAAATGGAAGACTTGGTCAACTCTTGTTGAACAAGGGGCAATGTAGACAAGAACTGTTTCCACTCCTTTTTGAATGCCTCAAAGGAAGAAAATCCTGCCAATCCTGACACCGCAGCCTCAGCAGTTTCTCCATCGGCAATACGGTCCATCAGTTCAATCAAACTGGCCTCGCCAGCCTGTTGAACCATAAAATCGACCATTGTAGACACCTGAGCATAAGCGAGTGCAGCCTCTTCCCCGCTATCCAAATATGCCATTGAGAGTCGAAACTTTTCAAAGGGCACAAAAGCATCGTCACTCAAGGCTTGAGCCAAAAGAGACTGTTGTTTTGGGGAGAGATAGAATTCTGGGTTGGGTCTCCAGTGCTTTTCTAAGTACCTTGCCAACCCTTCTTGCAACCAAACCGGGGCCTTATCTTTGGTTCGCCAAGATACCACAAGGTGAATGTACTCATGTGCCGACGTATCCATCCAGCCATAGCCTCCGGCTGTAGCCCTCGGACTGGTAATGAGCAATCTATTCCACTTCGACAGGGCGATCACACCTGTTGTTCGAACGGCCTCTTCTGGAATTCCACTGGCTTGCATAAAACGCCTTGCCGTTGGAAAGATATCCAAAACAACCTCATGTTCAGGACCGCCTCCCAATTTGGTATCAAATGCCGTTCTGGCAGCCTCCATAGTTGTTAAAGCATCCTCTACCAGCACTCTATCAATCCCTGGGTCGTGACGAATGACAACCCCCTCTCCCTTCGTTTCCACCATACCAGAAAAGGCTGCCAACGAAGCTCTCGCTGGAAAGCCTCCATTTTCTGACACGTCGACGCCTTGCTCAGACAACCGGTCCAAAACAGACACCACCTCATCAAACTCTCCCAAATGAAAGTGGGTCCGCGCCCTCAACTGCAATACATCCGTATTGGTTGGGCGCTCTGCATACAGTTTGGATTCAATCTCTACAGCGCAAGGTAAATTGGCCTGTTCCAAACACAAGAGTGCATCATCAACGTCATCAGCCTGAACGATCGATGGATACATCAGTGCTACCACAGCACTAAAAACCACGACCTGTCTGAATCTAGGGCCGATCGAAATGACAGCGTCAATCATGCTGTTACTGAGCCACAAGTTCTTCATAGTATTTCTTCTTCAGGTTTTCGTATTCTTCTGGTACACCACCTTGCATACCTTGTAGCAACATCTTTCGATACTCCTCTGGTGAAACACGGGGCTCAATGGGTGGGAGCTCTACTTCTGAGCTCATATTGTCTGAATCTCCTTCTCCGCCACCAGCCATCTGGTCCGTTTGCTGCTGCATTTGCTGCATTTGAGCGGCGGCTTGTTTCAGGGCTTCAATCGTATCTTGAATCCGTGCTGAGGATTGGAACTGCAGGCTCTCACCCGGCATGTTCTCTCCTTCAGATAAAAACTGCGCCGCTTGATCCATATTTTTGCCTGCTTCCATCGCAAACTCAGTAGCCTCTCCAGTCGCCGTTGGCATTTGCTGCTCCACCTCTTCGACCTTCGGAACCAGCGCCATTATCTCTTGGTACAAAGCACGCTGATCGGGCTCCATGGACTGTGCTACCTCCATTAAATATGGATTGCTTTCAGCATTGTTTAAGACGTCGGAGTCTAACAAGCGTTGCAGTTCAACCAGAGCCTCTACAACCTTCTGATTCTCTCTTCTCATATCCATCAATGTGGTTGGAAGTGGATCAGAGGCCGGTCGGCCACGAAACATCTCATTCTCAAGAACATTCTCAACACGTCGCAATCGAATCCCAGATGACAACACTATGTTCAACAACGTATCTAGGTTCCTTGTTATGGCGGCCCCTTTCAACGCCGTCATTTCACTGTCTAAGCGTTCTATACTTCTCATTGTCCCGTAGCGAAATCCACGACCATCGCCCAATCCATCGACCAATCGTCCCGAAGCACTGTCCGCAATAATCGCTTGGGTTTCGATTTTGGACCACAGGTCGGCCAGTTCTCCAGCAAAAGGGTCATCTTGCCGAGCCTGCTGAAGTTCTTCTCTTTTGGCTTGTTGTTTGGCATCCAATTCCTCAAGCTTCTCAATCAAAGATTCCATTTCCTGTTCCAATTCATCTTCTTCTGCTTTCATGCGCTCCAACATTTCACTGACCCCTTCAGCAAATTGACGTACGGACTCAGAGAATTGTTCCGTTGAGTCTCTGGCTTCGGTGGTGTTGTCAGCAGCCAACTGATTTCGAATAACGGCTTCCATTCGAGCAAGTTCGTCGTGTCGTTCTTCCACAAAATCCTTGATGGAATACCCACCCAGTTCTTCTACAGAGGCTTCTATTTGTTCCAAATCCCTATTGATACGAGAGAGTGCATTCATCAGTTCCTGCGCAGATTTCTCCGACACATCCATATTGGCAAACCTATCGGATGAACGGGTGAGTTTCTTGGAGGCCTGCTCAACCTCTCGAAAGGCCACTTGTCTCAACATCCTGTCGATGATGTAAATCGCCTGTTCAAGTTGACCGATGTGTGTGGTGTAAGAATCTGTGAAAAACGTACTGTCTTCAGGAGTGGGTTCCCCCAAACTTTCAGATGAATACGTAGTACGAACGAAGCGAAAGAGACTCGCCGAATCTGAGTAAATATTGGCAACGAGCTCCGCTGAAAGATACGTAGGCCACCCTTCTGACCAAGCCTCATCTGTAATTTCCCGTATGGCGTCATAGCGCTTCATCGCTTTCTTCGACCATGCCAAGACCGTGTACTCAGTGGGCACTGCTTCGACAAGATAGTCTGCTAAAATGAGTACCAAGGCATCTCTGAGTTGTTGGTTCAGTTGCTTCATCTGATCTGCCGACATCTGTGGGGTCAAAATTTGCACTTCGATGGGGGGAGATTCTCCTCGCTTTCCGAATGGTTCGCCTTCATTGGGTGAAGCCTCCTGTCCAATGGGTGCTTGATTGTCATAGGCAACCAGTCGAAGGATTGCCGTATCTCCACCCTTAAGACCAAGTTCGTCAATGCTTCGCCGAATCTTCGCCCCCATTTTCAATCGATTTTCATTGGGCTTTCGCAGTACGATCGTCTTAACCTGCCCATCCTTTTCCACTTCAAGCACCACCCGTTCTAGACCAAAATCATCCGTAGCATTCCACGTCATCGAAAGAGGGCGATTACTGGGAATCTGGGTACGTTTAATTTCCAACGAGGCAACAGGCGGATCATCATCATCGAAAACCAGTGGAAACGTCTGAGATGGGATCTTCTGTTGGCCATCGAAAAATAACAACCGGTATGATCCTTCTGCTAGCAAGTCAAACTCTGCTTGAATTTCACGTCCAAAGTTCAAGGAGGCTGGACGAATCTCATCATTGATAGACAATTGTACAGCTTCAAATCTTTCTAGAGTCTTTGCTGATATTGTAACATGCGTCCCTTGCGGAGCATGAATCTCACCGTTTGAATTGGGGATTCTAACCGGTGTCATTCCCGTATATTCAGGGAAGGTGTATTCAATGACGATGTCCCCAATCGTTATCTCTTCGTTCTCGTCGACCACTGCCTCTTCAACCTGAGACAGTACGTATTGTGTTTTACTGGTCAATGAACGCAGTGCTTGACTTGGGGATACCGGCAGTCTCCATTCACCCACTGCCAAGAATACCATCGTAAACACCAACCGCTTTGTAAACCGCTTCAGTCTCGCAGAGGACACAAGTTGATACCGCGGGACTTGCTGTAAAATGTGCGCGGAATCATGTAAGGCTCTCTCTCGAAGAAAAGACTGGGTGGGGTTGCTATCCAAGACAAGAAGGGTGCGACCTGCGAGAGACGGTACAAGAGTTTCAACTCTCTCTGCAATGATTCGCATATCAGACCACATTTTCCAACGTTGCGCAAAGGTCCATACATGCCAGCCGAGCCATAGTATGACTGTGACCAACGCACTATACAGCACAATTTCATAGGAAACTTTAGCAGAAAACCCAACAGCCGCGCAGAACAGTAATATTCCGAAAAGAGTCAGCAATTGTACTCCCGCCTCAGAAACCAGTAGCACTTGTGCCCTTTGCTGAAGTTTTTTCCAATATTGAAGAATGGGTTTTGGCATGGTAGAATTTTAATCACATTTTGATCTAATTCCAGTCCCAAGCAACAAATCCATTCAATTCGATAAAATATTCGACGTAGGGAGGGAATTATGATTGTTTTGATTGTACTTGGGTGTTTGGACAAAAGATTGACAGAGACCGAAAAGATCGCAAACCAAGTTGACCCTTATCTGTGCTTTTCGGAAACCCCTGAGACTCCGATTATCATCCATGCAGTACCCTACACTGTCGATGCAGTTCAAAGTCCCAAATGGCGTGCCATCTTCGGGGATGGTTCTAGTGTTGA
>CAJWHX010000265.1 GCA_913040875.1 uncultured Pseudomonadota bacterium
TGCTTCCGTGCAGCAGCTGGCTCAGATTGCGCAGTGCCATGCCCGCGGTGGCGGTGACAGCAGCTTTGGTGGAGCCTCGCTCATGGAATCGGCAGGGGAACGCCTTCGCGCGGTCGTCGGCCTTCTCAATCAGGATGCCCGTCACGTCCGCAAAGTACTGCATCACGTTCTCGTCCTCCCAAACCCATATTTGCGGTCACTCCATCTAGAATGGTCGCGGATAAACTGCGTTTGGTATGGGGTGTTTATGCGGTGGTGGTACCTCATATGGACTCCACGGAAGAGCTAATTCACGCAGCGGAGGAGGCTTTGAAAAAGGCCGGATATGTCCAATCTGGAGATGAAGTTGTTATCTTAGGAGGTACTGCACCGATTCGTGGGGCTGCAAACCTCATGAAGATCGAGATCATCGATTGAGTTTTGTATGCAACCGTACACAGTTCTAAATCAAAAATCGGTAGGACGATTTATTTTCAGCTGCGAACATGCTGCGAACAATCTCCCGCCAAATATACATAGCTCCGTAGAAGACAAACACTTCTTGCAAACTCACTGGGGCTGGGACATTGGAGCGGAAAACGTCACACGACACTTGATTCAAGCTTTAGACTCACAGGGTATCTTGAGTACATATTCTAGACTGTGGATAGATTTGAACCGCTCATTGACCCGTACAGACCTGATCAGACTTGAGACAGAAGGACACCCTCTCTCCTTCAATCAAAACTTATCTCCTGCAGAGCACGAGCAACGTTTACAAGAGGTCTACAAACCTTTTCACGCAGCCTACAATACGCTTGTGGAAGAACGTTGCCAGCATGACCAACCAGTCATTCTGATTTCCATTCACTCGTTTACCCCCATATGGAATGGTTCTGTACGTACAATGGATATTGGGGTTCTCTTTGATGAATGTGAAGACCTTGGTACAAAACTGGCAGGGCTGCTCAGAGAGGAAGACCTCTTCGTTGAACTCAATTCTCCATACACAGGACGGGGTGGATTGATGTACTCTGTAGAAGATAAAGGTCGCAGACATCGATGCCCTCACCTAGAACTAGAGATCAATCAAGCCCTCATTTGCACCCCTGAAAGACAAGCGTTTATTGCAGAAAAGATCAGACGGACTTTGGCTCTCTTAACGCGCTAAAACGCCATCCTATGGACAATATCGAGTTGTCAATTTCTAGTTAGAAATCTTATTCAAGTCTTGAAAACACAAGTTGCAACACACTATATAGTTAGTACACCCTTCTAAATAGCGCGTTTTACATATGGTACAATTTCAAATCAATAAGTACGACCACATCACTCGTACAACCTATACCACTCAAGCTGCAGACTTCAATGCACTGATGACCATGGCCAAAAATGGAAATCTTGAACCCAGCGACCTTATCAAACCTCAAGGAAGCAAAGAGTGGTTGTATGCTGGAGAACTCCCAAACATCAAAGACTTGTTGTATGAGCACCCTGTAGAGGAAGTGTCGAAGGTCCCCACAATTGTCGGTAGTCTACTTCTCCTCGCATCTTTGGGATTTGGCTATATCGCAGTTCAAAATCAGCAAGCGATTCCTTCTGCTGAGGACTTAGAACTTCTAGGAAGTAATGGTCTCAAAGAGAATGAGGCTCTTCTCACCAATACAGCAAAGATGTATGGGGACGTTGAAGCCAGACAAACATTGATCACCTTGGATAAAAATGAAGTGGTTGAGTTGGTCGATAAAGAAGGGACCATGTTTAAGGTCAAATACAACAACAAAGAAGGATGGCTATCGATTGACGATTTGGTGCCTCTCTATTTGTTTTCAGACGATAAGGTTCGCGAACAATATCAGGCCCGATTTGATCCCCATCGCAAGATCAACATCTTGAATACCAGTTGGGCACGTCCAGAATATGGGTCAGACAAAACGAACATTTCTTTCAAACTGCAGAATCTGTCTCCATATCCAGTCAACAACATTGTGGTCACAGTATCGATTAAAGACAGCAACGGTGCTGTTCAGCGAAAAGAAATCTTCAATATTAAGGGAACGATTTTAGAGGGTGATACCAGCTCTGTCTACACCGTCAAACCGAAACCGCGCAGTGAAGAGTCAGCCCTGCTTGTCACCCTATCTGAACTGGAAAAGATGGAAAAGGCAGATTCGAGTGTGAGTGATCGCATCTTAGACTCCATTGAACGAAGTTTTGATAAAGGAACTGTTGGCTCCATCTCTATGAGAGTGACTCAGGCTAACGCGATTGTAAAAAAGAAGTAGGCGCTTCAAAGATTATAGTGTTCAAATAAACTGGCGATTGTCTCTAGAGACAGCTATCGAACAATAAAAAAGGGAGCCACAAGGCTCCCTTTTCATTTCACTCACAGAGTGTTTATTCAGGGTACTCTTTCATCAAAGAGAGATCCAAGTTTGGATAGTCTTCATACCACCAAGAACTCCCTTGCACATATACTTGACGAGAACCGAAGTTTTCATTCTGATCTGCCAAGTCATAGTTTGCAGCACCATCTTCTTCAACAGTCAACACTTCACCACAAACTTTAGTTTCAGACTCAACATCAGAAGTAATGACTTCACCAGTTGAAGCATCTACACAGCTTTCAGGATCAACAGCAACCATGATGGCGCTTGTCCAGTCATAAGCAACAAAGTTGTAACCCAAATCAGTGTCTGCTGGGTGATTTACAGCAATGTACTGAGTATGATAAGAACCTTGCGCATCTGCATCATCCGCCCACCAGTCTGTTGAAGTAAACTCATCAGTCATGTATGTGGACAATGGTCCCATTCCGATACCGAAACGCATGCCATCAAAGTCTTCCAATGAGTTTCCTTCTGCAAGTTCTGCACAACGATCAGAGGCAGAATCCAAACGGAAGACCAAAGTGCCTTCGAAAGACTGCCATAACTCAACATTCTCTAGTCCACCCACTCCAGATGTCCAGTCAAAGTCTTGAGCCAGCAAGTTTGCAGGTGAGTAAGCAAAGTCAGCAAGTACTGTACAGGTCTCAAAATCTCGTTCTTCATCCGTCGCACCACTTCCCAAAGAGAAGTATTCAACAGAGGCCAATGTAACTGTCACCAAATTAGCGAGTGCAAAAGGATTTCCTTCATTCTCATTGTTAAGGTCTGGGAAGAGGTATGCGTCCAAAGAACCAGCACCATCGTTTCCAGCTTCATTCCAGATACCTGAGTATTCAAAGCCAATCGCAGCCGGCTCTAAAGGCTCATTCTCAACAACCGCTTCACCTGTGTCTTCAGTATCTTCACTGTCGGTGTCTTCAGTTGTGGTTTCTTCTTCATCAATCTCTTTGTCACCACAGGCTACAAGAGCGAGTGGCAGACCAAGTACAAGCAAACTTTTCCAATCTTGCATTGCATTCTCCATAATCTATTGTTTAAAGGTAAATTGTCGTAATGTGACGTCGTATTGTACTACATGTCGAGAAATTGTCAAAGGGTGGGATGTAACATGAAAGTGAACAATGCCTAAAATAATTATTGATGGGTAAAGAATTCTTCAAGAGTATTGAATGGAGGATGTATAGCCATTACATTAATTGTATTACTTTATGTGAGGTGCACATGCTCTCTTCTTTACTGGTACAGTTCTTACTTTTCACCAACAGCACTGAAGCCTCCACATATTACATGTCCGATGTTGGGATTAGAGCCATGGGTCGAGGCGGTGCCTTTGTCGCAGGTGCAGACGATATCTCTGCACAGTGGTACAATCCTTCTGCCCTCACCCGAATTCAAGGAAGCCATTTTCAAATCGACCTGATGGGTGTCAAACAGGAAATGTACTTCGATCGCCAAGATTATCCTGGAAATGGACCGAAAGTCGATGGCAATCCAACGGACTTGATTACCGATCCGATTCGAAATGGAGCTTCTCCGTTGCCCATTCCACACTTTGGCTTCATTCACGACTTTGGAAATCCAGATTTAACGGTCCTACTTGGATTCACAACCCCTTATGCGACAGACATTAGCTATCCAGAAGGTGGTGCTCAGCGATATTCTCTGGAAGATTCTATCGTTATCCACACCTTTACGGGGCCGGCCGTTGCCTACAAAATCAAACCGTGGCTTTCAGTCGGTGTTGGTACCAGCTGGAACTACATGATCGTTGGTCAATCGATGCAGGTCGGTCTACAGGTACCATTTGGACCGTGTGACGGGACCACAGAAGACCCGCAGTGTGATATCGGTTTTGAGGCGTTCACCAAAGACAACAGAATGTTTACGTGGAATGTCTCCGCAACCGTTGAAAGTATGGATGAGCGATTTGCCGCCGCCGTGATGTTCCAGCCAAAAATCAAATACGATGCGACAGGCTGGCTCAAGGCAGATTTCAGCAACAACCTCTTCCATACCAATGGAACGATCACTTCTGAAACAAGTGAAGATGATTACATCACCATAGAGACCTACCTACCCATCATTGTTCGGACAGGGGTTCTCTTTCGTCCCAGAACAGATTTTGAGGTTGAACTGAGTGCAGTCTATGAAGGCTGGAGCTCAATGCAGTCTCTAGACATAACGAATGTAGATATGACGATTGAAATGATTGAAGCGGTTGGAAACGCAGAGATTACAGACGACATCTCTCTACCCACCAACTTCAAAGATGCCTACTCGGTTCGTCTAGGCTGGGATTGGGACATCTCTAAGGTCTGGAACATCCGTCAGGGTTTGATGTTTGAGGCTACAGGACTGAAGCCGGCTTACATGAGTCCCGCGCTAATTGACCGAAACAAAATCGGTATGGGTCTGGGTGCTTCTTGGAGCCCCACTCCGGGGTGGACGATCGACTCAGCATTGTTTGGAGCGACCATGGGAGAATGGGAAGTCACCAATTCTAAGAATAAACAGATTGCCGTTGCGGTCGACCCATTTGGGGACGGCGGTGCGCAAGTCGTTGAAGGCAGAGACGTATCAGACGGACTCTACCGCTCCTCAACCTGGTTGGCCGGATTTTCAGTCACTCGGCACATTGGACAGAGCGATCGCTGGTCAGACTGAAAATACCTTATTGAATAAAGCCGTTCTCTTTAAAGTACTCACAATCACCTAAGCATACAGGGTCCGTTTGGGAACCATCGGTATACTGAAGTGGAGTACACATAAATCCATTTGGACATTGCTCTTGAGACGATGATTGATCACAATAGAAGGCGCGGTAGAAGTTGATGCACGTTCCTTGTGTTTGACCACCAAATTGAAATGTCGGGTCACTCGTATCATTTGGATAGCAGACCGATCCACCAGAACAGCCCGATTGGTTTCCACTAATATCGGTAGTACAAGAGCCCGTCC
>CAJWHX010000266.1 GCA_913040875.1 uncultured Pseudomonadota bacterium
TTTATTATTCTTCTTATCTATGTGCTTTTGGGGTGTGTTTTTGAATCGATGTCTATGATTTTGTTGACTGTTCCAATTTTTGCACCGCTTGTTCAGCAACTTGGCTTTGATCTAATTTGGTTTGGCATTCTGGTAGTTGTGGTCACTGAAATTAGCCTAATTACTCCGCCAATAGGATTAAACGTATTTGTTTTAAAAGGTGTTGTTAGGGATGTTTCAGTTTCAACTATTTTTAAAGGAGTTACCCCTTTCTGGTGTGCAGACATTATTCGATTGATACTTCTAACTTCTATTCCTGCATTGTCTCTTTTCTTGCCTTCCTTGATGTGAAGGTGTTTTATAACGAAAACTCGTTGCTGTAATATGTTTCATTGGGGCATAAAATGGGATTATTGAAACCACCACTGGCTTTACCCTTTAACATAACAAGGATGGGTTATGTTGTTTTAACAAGCACTAATTTTGAAAAAACAAGGTTTTCTAAATCACACTCTATTTACTGAATCCGTTCAAAATTTCGACATGGTACACCATATACCAAGTCAATACGAAAAGGTAAAGGCGGCGCATGGAAAGCTAGATCTCACTACACTGCGCGGGGTTCAACACTTAAAAATCACGACCCAAAACGTACAAGCACAACTGCATTCAAAAGTCTCTTTACTGCATAAACTGCTAGAGCAAAATATCAATGCACTCTATCAAACCAACGTGCAGATTCAATACTTCAGAAAAGGTCGCTACATCGATTGTCAGTCCTATGAACGTCAACCTTGGATTACTGAACTTCAAACCATTCAATGGGTTCCAGAGCAAAATGGACCTAACTTCTATAGACCCGAATCCATTCTTCCACCATCCACCAGTAATCAACATCTTCCTATAGCCGATATATCAGAAGAGTTATTTCACCGATTAAAGTGTATTGGCATTGAATTTGGTACCAAAGTGGAGACAATCTCTGCTTCATCTCCGAACGAGATGTTTCTATCTATTGACTCTATAGAACTCAAATATGCCGAAGACGTACAGGATCCAGAAAGAGATACCACTATCGGTAAGCAAGGGGAACTATTGGCCGTACAATATGAGCATCGTCGAGGACGAACCGCCACATTAATGCCACCCAATCACCCAGGATATGATATCGAAACCACCTTGAAGGGTGCTACGCACTACATTGAAGTCAAAAGTTTTCAGAATTCTTGGACTGGACGTAAATTGAGCATCACCACAACGCAACTAAGAAGTGCGCTCGAACATAAAGAATGTTGGTGGTTGTATGTGATAGAACATGTTGACAATCCAGAGAAATCAAGGATCTATCGTATTCCAAATCCATTCATAAGAATTCAGAAGTTTAAACTGCCCGTGGGATTAAAGGAGCTACATATAGATTGATGACACCCTTTTTCACTGCAACACGCGTACCGGTTTGCTAGCATCCAATTGACTGAGTCCTTCTTCAGTATCCATACTAATGGCATTCGAGAATCCGTTGTACGCGATCATCCAGCGTTCTTCATCATACACAAGACCTGCGTCGGCCCTAGTTCGAACCAAAAACCCTTGTTCATGTAAGTCGAGGATTTGTTCGGAATATGGATTGTCTCGAAGAAAATATCCCGCCCAATCATGCTCTGCTGGCATCAGCGGAAACATCACCCGATCTCTAATCTCTGTCGCATCTCTCGTATAGGCATCAAAAGGTTCCCCGCCGTCCAAGAGTGCCAATAGCACTTTGCCGCGCAGCTCTCCAACCGTTGGGAATCCACCGTCTACGACTGACTGGCGAAGGGTTTCATACTCTCCCCATTGATCGTTCACCGTCCAGAGCCTGCCTGATAGACCTTGCCTCAACTCATCGTCCAGCCGATCCATGTGTTCGGTCATCGACCATGTCGCAATCTCGGTTTTGGGTTCAATCAAGATTTGCAACGGAACTGTATTTGGGTGTTCATCCAGCCAATCCGTAACGACTTCCAAGCACTCCACGAGCAAATCACAGGTACTTCGGGCATCCAGTATCGGGACATGTTGAACGGCGATGACCTCTCTATCGGGATCCCACACGACATCGATTTCAAATTGGCGAATCCCCTTATCCAACTGCACATCGAGTGGATCATGGGTATAGTTCCACTCGGCTACTGTCGTACTGTCAGGAGCAATGTGGTAGCTGTTGTGGGTTCCAAACACCTGTATTTTGTTGAAAGGGATATCAGGATCGATGGTGTCTACCAAGCCGTTGTCTTCGACGTCGATAGCGGTGTCGATTTTGTCAGGCGTACAGGCATATAAAAATAACGTAGTGAGTAACTGCATACCAAAACCTTATTGATAAAGTCGACCGTCTTCAACCGCCATCAGAAAATACCGTAAATACTCTTCTAAGGACTATCGAATGGTCACAGTGAAGCGAAAAACTGATACAGTAAACCAAATCATCCTTCAAGGAGAGCTTATGCGCCCCATTTCTGCACTCGGACTCATTGCCATCATTGGTTGTAGAACTGAACCTGAAAAGGTCGTCAATGTCGCACCAGTATTCACCAGTATTGTCATCGTACCCGACAGCGATATTACCTCGTCCACAGAACTCCTGTGTGTTGCGAATGCCATCGATGAAAACAATGACCAGCTCTTGCTCGACTATCAGTGGACCAAAACAGACGGATCTGTCATTGGGGAATTTGACCGTTTACAGCTCTCTCCAGACATCGTGGGACCAACAGAGGAGATCACCTGTACTGCAACTGTCAGTGAAGATACGGATGGTGAAGGCGTTACCACCTCGGCTTCGGTCATCCTAGACAATTCTGCCCCCATCATCAACAGCGTAACGATCACCCCTGAAACCGTTTTGGTCAACAGTCTCTTAGAGTGCTCCTTCGATGCTGAAGACCCAGATCTAGAAGACGTCACTGCTTCGTACGCTTGGACACAGAATGGTACTGAAGTGGGTACAGATTCATCGCTGCAATTGGATCCAGATGGATACTCAAACGACGACGTCATTGTGTGCTCTGTAACGGTAGAAGACGGATTTGGTGGTCGCACCACAGAATCTGCAGAAGTCGTCGTTGGAAACACAGCGCCTGCCATTGGGTTGGTGACACTCTCCCCCCTTCCCACCATCAGTACAGCTTCACTGACCTGCACAGCGAGTGACATTACGGATCTAGAGCAAGACGATGTCACACTGTCCTACGATTGGACGATCGATGGAGAACCTCAAACCGAAACCTCCGATACGTTGAGTGGTCCTTTCCTTGTCGGTTCAGACGTGGTCTGTACAGTGACACCCAATGATGGCACGGTCGATGGACAACTATTCTCTTCTTCAACTACGATCGTCAACTCTGCTCCAACGGTAGATTCTCTAACATTGAGTCCAGGTCCCATTTACACCGACGGAACCATTACCGCTACGGCCGTGTTGAGCGATATCGATGCAGAACACACCGTCAGCGCCATCTATACATGGCACTCCATTGATGGAGAAACTGGGGTAGACAGCGAAATCCTTGGAAGTTCTGGCGATACCATAGACGGAACACTCTTTGACAAAGACGACCAAGTGTATGTCGTCGTCACTCCGAATGACGGAATTGAAGATGGTGCACCTGTTACCTCACCCACCCTGACGATCGCCAACTCAGACCCTACTGGATTGACAGCCAGTGTGACCTCATCCGATTCCTTCTACAACGACTCCACGTTGACCTGTTCGGCGAGTGCGGCCGACATCGATCCGGAAGATGCTATCCTCAGTTACACATACCTCTGGTCAACGGGTGATACTGGTGCAGATTTGGTTCTGAATAGTTCGATGATGCCTGGGGCAAGTATCACTTGTACAGCTACGGCCACCGATACCTCGGGCGCTTCTATTTCTTTGGATGTGACTGAAACGCTGATGAATCGAGCACCCACCGTTGACTCTGTGACGCTGCCACAGGATGCAACGGCAACAACAGCCTCCATACTGTGTGATGTGACTGCCACTGACCTCGATGGTGAAACGCCTACTCTCTCTTATGCGTGGACTGTTGGTGGAGCCCCATCTTCTGAGCTGTCCGACACCTTTACAGGGCCCTTTGTCTATGGGGACGTCATTGAGTGTACAGTCTCATCCGCTGATGCGATGGGAACAGGAACTTCTATGAGTGCGACAACGACTGTCTTGAACTCGATGCCAACCGTAACCAGCCTCACCATCGATCCAGATCCAGCGTACACCGACAGCACCTTCAACGCATCTGTCGTCTTAGACGATGTGGATGCTGCACACGCCGGGACGCTGACCGCATCTTATCAGTGGTATGCCGATGGCTCACCGGTCAGTGGAGATATGGCATCACTCAGCAACGGAACCCTCAATGAGTTCTTCGCCAAAGGGCAAGATGTCTACGTGGTTGTCACACCAAACGATGGTGTTGAAGATGGTACACCTGTACAATCGAACACCGTTTCCGTACTCAACTCACTGCCGATTCTCACTGGTGTTTCTGTCACTCCTGACCCTGCCGTGATGGGTACAGACGACTTACTGTGTGATGTCACTGCCACCGATGCCGACGGAGATCAAGTCTTCTACACCTACGACTGGAGTGATTCGTCCGGAACACAACAAAGCACAATTGAAGTCTCTGACACCTCTGATACATTCTTGACCGGCGGATTGACAGCGGACACGTGGAGCTGCAGCGTGACACCGTTTGATGGTGAAGAATATGGAGTTTCTGACACCAGTAGCAGCACCGTTGAAAGTGGCTGTGCCAGTGTCCGATTTGACTTTGTCAGCAGTGTCACCTTCCCTGCACCAGTCTTTGATTACAACGAACCGTTCACATTTGAAGGGTGGATCAAACCATTGTCCTCTCTATCCGTTATTCCGGATCAAATCATTCTTGGTGTGGATGGATCAGCATCCAATGAATATCGCTTGAGCATTGCTGACGGCGGTCATTTGCGGGTCGATTGGATCACACAAAACAGTTGCGGTTCTGGCAGTGACATCACTTCCGAGATCATTTTTGAACCTGACACCTGGACACACTTTGCGTTTGTGGCTCCAAACTTGGTCTACAAAAACGGTGAACTGGTCGATACCCTCGGTGGAGACAAACGTGGAAGCTGCTTTGGTTCAGGGCCCATGTACTTCGGGGACTTTGGCAACTATGATGGCTTGGTTGGAGATGTCTACGACTTCCGTCTGTGGCAGATTGCTCGTAGCCAAACGGAAATTCAAAATGACATGATGGGCTTAGAGACACCACTCACCGAAAGTGGATTGCGCGGGTCTTGGTTCTCTGTAGAC
>CAJWHX010000267.1 GCA_913040875.1 uncultured Pseudomonadota bacterium
TAGGTGATTATGATCATCATTAATTTCATATCTAGCTTTTCCGGTTTTAAAATCATGTTTTATTAAAATACCAGCCTCTTCAAAAGTCTCACGTACTGCAGCCACTCCAAACGCAGCATCGACCCCCTCTACAGAACCCAGCACTGGAAAGTCGACATCTGCATCATCCACTCTACCACCAGGAAACACCCATGCTGAAGGAAAGAAACCCACCTGCCTTGAGCGCTGTAGCAAAAGGACCTCCGGTCCAGTATCGGATTGCCGAAAGATCATCACGGTGGCAGCAGGACGCAAAGACATAAATACCTCACTCAAGATCTAAAGATGTTCGTTTGTACAATGAGAGTATACTGTCCTCGTCAGAATTCCAATCGACAACGCGTTCAAAACCAGATTCCATGTCCGCAATGCGTTTGGTTACGGCAGGTAAGGTCTCCACATCATAGTGATCAGATATTAGTTCAGCGGTCATCGACCCCGATTGAGGAAATGTATCCTGTACGGAAGTCGGACGAACCCAAACGATGTATTCGGCTTCCTCAGCAAACTCCCATATTCCAATGGGATCTGCCGTCACTCCGCGCACATGACCGTTCAGTTGTTCCCGAAGCTGCAACACCACAAAGCCTTCATACCAACCCTGATCTTCACTGAACACAATCACTTCCTGAGGCTGACCGAGCATCGATGCCAATACATCGCTCACTCGATACGATTGCAGAGAAGGAGGCCGAGCCAGTACGTAACTGGGCTCAACATATTTCGCAGGGATACTGGGCTCAAGAGGAATACTCGTGGGGATTAAACCCACTCCATGTTGCAACCAGAGCAAGCCCCCACACCCCAAGCCAATCCATGACATCTTCTGAAACCGTCCAGCCAACAAAGCCAGTGGAACGAGCATCGGAAAGGTGTAGTACACCTGTTTCTTGGCAACCAGTGTAAAGAACAACACTCCTGGCAATGTCGCAGACAGTAGAAGCACCTCTTGTTCTTTTCGTGTTTTTATGGCATAAAATACACCTGCGAGCATCAACAATCCGATTGCCCAACCTGCCTGTGAATCCAATAAAGAGAGCACGTAATACATAGAGGGAACAGGGTTTATCGACGTTAGAAGAGTACCTGCAGAGTCAATCTCGCCTACCGGTGCTTGAGACAGCAATTCATTCGAGTGTCGGATGAAAAACTCTCGATAATAGGCAATCGTACAGCCTAGAAACAAGATGAAAGAGTATAGAATACCTCTCCGAATGTGTCGTTCTCTCCATTTGACTTTTGTAAACACATACAGGCAGGCTGGTCCCAGATAGAACAGCACGGTCAGTCTATCGAGCATCAATGCAGTTCCAAACACCAATCCCCAAGCAATCGACCACTTCCGATTTTGAAAGAAATTGGATTCAACCAAACAGAGCAGCCCAAGTGCCGTCATCGATACATTTGCAAAATTGGGCTCAAATCGAGTCGAAGCCCCAAAGACAGCCGGTGTTAGAAGCAATAAATATACGGCAAGTGGGCTTTTAAACCGTTCACCAAGACAAATCATACTCCACATCAATACAGCCAAATAGAGTAGATTGCTTAGAACCAACAGTTGAATGCTTTTGCCAAATGGAATCAAGAACACCATCGGTACAGCGTAAAACCCCCATGGCCAATAAGAGGTATACGCATACCATCGCACGTGCCACCAATCGAGTTCTACCAGAGCTTCGTACAAGTCGAACGTATTTCCAACGTGCAAAAACTCGTTTTGATAGCCATCAGGCAACGGATTTTGACCGGTCCACCAAATCAGCCAAGACGTCATGAGCGCAAAGAACAATACTGGGACAGTCTTCTTAATATATCCTATTTTTGGGACAATCATAACTACCCTAAATCATTGGGCTTTTTGGTATAATTTTTGGCTCCGTTGCAAAAGCAATCAATATATTACTTTTTATGCAAATTAAACCATTTCATACATTACAAATTGGGGTTGCAATATTATTCTTGTATCGTATTCTATACAGCATACCAAATTCATCGTACAAAGCGACAATTTATCAATGAACTCAATTCACCACCGTCGGAGTTTTCATGATCACATCCAACAGTAAGTCTGGATTCAACAAAAAAGATTTAACCGAGCAGCTCGCAGCCAAAGCCGGTATCCCAAAATCTACAGCCGCCAAGACGATCAATCTCTTTACCAGCATCATCTCAGAGGCTCTCGTTGACGGTAAGAAGGTCACCATCTCTGACTTTGGTACATTCAATCTCTCAGAGCGAAGTGCATTTGAAGGATACGACCCACAAAACGATCGACGCATATCTGTGCCCCCTCGTGTCATTCCTGTATTCAGAGCGGGCAAAAAACTCAAGCAAGCGCTCAATGTACTCAGTATTCGAAACTGCACCGTCAAAAATCAGTCTGAACTGGTGATTCAGTTCAATCATTTGACCGAGGAAAGTCTGGATGGAGCCAAGGACCGTGCCAATTACAGCGTGGTCTTTTCTGCAACGGAATCTGCCTCTATCAAGAAGGTCAATGCCGAAAAACTGACGGATGACATACCAACCGTGATTCTGACATTGAGTAAGCCGCTTCGCTCTCTCAGTTTTACACTGGTTACCACCATCCCCCACATCAACTTGAACAACACCCTGACCTCTGACGCAGTATCCTTTGAGGTCAACGCGTAAGCCTGTTCGCTCGCTCATTGATCAATGATCAATGAACAATGATCAATGGACAATAGACAATGGATGATGCTCACCACTGACGCCACTGTTCTTTGGCCGCTTGTATCGCTTGTTCTAATTCTTCTAGTTTTACCAGTACGTCTTGGCGATAGACCTCTTTCGCATCTTGTGTGTGGTCAACGAATGCACCACTCCTCTGATCTGGGTTTGGAATCAGATGCCTTAGTTTATCGAGGCGATGAGGATACTCAGGTATCCTTGAAACGGGTGGCGTAAATCCATCCCGCAGGTATATTTGGACATATTCGGCAGGGTTCACGTCCACATGGTGCGTTGAGTGATCAACAGATACAAAACTTGGTGGGTTAATTCTTGGTACTGTGATGTATGACAACGATACATGCAGTACCTCTTGTGTTCCAGTGGCATATATGACTTCATAATGACCTGCATTACCCTGTCCATACTCTGTGTCACCAGAAAACACCCAAATGCTTGTCATCATTTGGTCGTTGATCCACTTATTTTTCTGCAGAAACTCTAGCAGATCATGGCCGATAACCCAGTCATCCAGTCGATCTCTATCAAACCTAAATGTGCTGAACTTATTGTGAAACACAATATTCACATCAATCAATGCGTCCGGTACATTACACCCACCCTCTATCCAATTGATGGTTTGAACACACGATGATCTGGCCCAAGTCAACGGTAATTCTACAATCCTGCACATAGCCAGATCAATATCAAATGGTTTCTTTGTATAAAATCTATCCCAACAATCCGGCAGAATTGGAATATTTCCTTTCAATTCTAGATAGCCGTTGATCTGTAAAATATCACAAACATCATAGTTCTGAGGGTCCTCTACAGTCGATAAAAAACTCCCCAACCAGGCTATCGATAGCCACTGTACTTCGTCACTATCAAAGACTTCTGTTAGCAACTCCGTTGGCTGTAATCTAGTTCCTACCCATTCAAATAAAGGAAGTTCACCTGCCAAACTTTCAGCTTGTTTCACAAGATCTATACGCTCTTCTCGCAGAAACACTGCCAATTCTTCTAAAGTTTCTTTTGTCATACGATCTCCGTAAATCGAGTATACGCAATCTTATTACCTATGAAAATTAATCATGTGCAATATACCTTCATTTTTAGAGTATTATCCATCGACTATTACAATCTCTGCAACTAGAACACACAAACCAAAACAAACGTAAAATATCTACACATCTCGATTCATAGGTTCACATGTACATGTATATATCTATCAAATCAAACGAGATCGTACACTCAAATCGGATCACATGTCATCCAGCAATCAACTCTTGTTCTTGAAGAAACTGTGGGCTGAGTTCACAGAGCAGCAAGGCAGAGTGCGGAGGGTATACTGTAGTATCCGAACGTGCTCAACGCAGCAGCTCTTTGAATCCAGCCACCGCTTCCTTAAGAACTTTTTTTGGCGTTGAAGTCGCCCATAATGCCACAATCAATCGATCCATCACCGTTCACATCAATCCCCATGTAAGCGTGACCTTCGAGTTCTGTGATACTGAGCTGACTGTTTTCAAACAACAGACCGCCCATTGCAATGTGCAATTCTTCACCGCGGAACGTATAGCGCCCTGAAATGGTTACGCCACCAAAAGAAGACATCGTCGCTTTTAAATCTGCATCGTTCGCACCGGCAAATGTCACTTCCACATCATCTATACGTCCGCCAATTTCCATTGCGCCACCATTCAACCAATCAAAGTCAGGTCGATCTAGACCTTCGATGTTGCACTCGTCGTGAAAGGATCGGGAGCCAAAGGTTGTGGTCCAGTTTCCATACAACTGAGGAATATTTCCTGTATCGGTACCGATTCCATCAATATCTCCAGAGAAGCACTCTTCGTCTCCGCTGTCTTGTCCGCTGCTACAACCCAACGCCAGTACAACTGCACAAAGCATGATTCGTGATTGAAATATCATCTTAAGACTCCTTTGCATCATAATCCTCAGCGTAGATGCCTCGAATGGGTTCTACACTTTGCCAATCCGTCGCACCAAAAGAACGAGGGTTCACAGGGTTTCCACCGGCGGACTTGTTGACGATCCAGTACTGAATCCACTCTCGGAGTGGTGGAGAAAATTTGTACATCCACTCTCCGTTGACCCGCTTTTGAGCGATGGTCATCCACTGTAAATAGTCCTGATGAAACTCAATCAACTCTCCCTCATGCGGCCCATCAAGAAACTCTGGCACGCCACTCTGCCCATAGCCAAGGTGGTCGTTCTGGGGAAGTTCATAGGTACCATAAGCCCACTTTAGCATCTCAACAACATCTATGGGGGCCTTGCCGCTCTTGGCTCTCTCACGACCTTCTTTCCCAGTTTCTGGGGAAGAAAACTTCGAAGCCATTGCTGCAAATGCGCGCCCACAAGCCTCCGCATCATCCACAGCCCTGTGGGCATTGATGAGGGGAACTCCAAGCTCTGCAGAGACGGAACCCAAGTTCTTAGAACGCAAGTCTCCCATGAATCGACGAGCCATCTGAAGCGTATCCACTTCTCCCAACGTTTTGGGCTCAAAATCCGACTGGTTCGAGATTACCGACGAGCTGCCACAGTTCGAAAA
>CAJWHX010000268.1 GCA_913040875.1 uncultured Pseudomonadota bacterium
AGTTCCCGTTGAAAATGAGCAGAGAATGGAAGAGCAAGTCGATTGGTGACACCAGATATTTCCGGATCGTCTTCTCCTAGGAAATGAAAACCTGCAGTTGTAGAGGCTTGGTGACAACCGAGACAGCTGCTGTTGTTCAGTCGATCGATGATAGCAGCCTTGGAGTTTACCCATTTGAGTTCTCCGTTGGGCTGCTTGAGCGTACTCAATGTCTCTTCATCAAAGATGGCATCAAACGGTTTGTTGGCACGTCGATGTATACCCAGTGTAGAGTATGATATGGCTTCAGTAGCTAGAAACTGTTCAGGGATAAGGTGTGTTCCGTTGTCTATGTTCTCGATGTTCAAGTTTGTCCAGTCGACAAATGATTGTCTTAGCATCTCGTCCTTTCTTAGCGCTTGTACATTTGGAGTATTTTCGAGTGGGATTTCGACCATCGTCGATTCATCATTCATTTCGTTTAGACCATAGACGCGAAGTAGATACAGAGCCTGTCCAGCAAACTCAGTGTCTAGACCGGACGGAAAACGAACGATCTGCGCATTCAGTTCCAGCTGCTTGAACCGTAGGTTGTCTAGATTGAGTGCCGAATCAAGTAGCCAAGATTCATCCGAAGCATCCTTAGGTTTCACCCATTGACCGGCTACAGATACACAGTCCGTTGACGTCGGTTCCATAACCACATTTAGCGTGAGTGGCAGTCGTGAACTGGCTCCGGAATCATTTTTATAGGCCAGTCTATATACAAATCGAATTTCTCCGCAGGTTCCATAGAAGTCCTTTTTGTCCAACCGATTGATCACTCCGATCAATTGGAAGAATGAGATGTCGGATTCAAACCATCGATTGTCCAATCTTCGTCCTACATTGCCAGCCGGATACTTGAGGGCATCCTTGAGCTCGATGACCAAATCCCGTTGTATCTCGGTGCTGATCGCATCGATGCGATTTTGAACGTGTTCTGCAATCTGTCGGTATCCTTGATGATTGTTATACAGCCATTTTGTGAAGAGTATTTCTGTCTCGACGGTATTCCAACCTTTTGATGGGAGCAACTGAGCGA
Source organism: uncultured Pseudomonadota bacterium (assembly GCA_913040875.1). The sequence goes on from CAJWHX010000268.1 coordinate 1,064, forward strand.
ATGAATGAGTGGATTCCAACCTTTTGAGCGTTTCGATGTCTTGAATGGAAACGGTCACATTTTCAGGGGAGGCAATCCGATGGTTTGTACTTTTAGGGGCTGAATTCAATATTGATGAATCAGAAGGTACAGAGGATTCAACAGAGGAAGTATTCCCCATAGAAATAGATTCAGTCATGTCTGGTTCATTCGAACAAGCAAACAAAAATGGGACCATCATCCAGCGCATGTATTCAATGTATCATGCTAGGGTGGTGGTCCCACATCATTCTTGGAGTTTGAGTTATTTCAGTAACGTTGCTCCAGTTTCTGTCCGGATGATCTTACCATCTTGCAGGGTATGAACAGCCAGTACAGCCTCACGAGAGCCATCAGGAAACGTCATGAATGAATGTTCTACCAAGATGGTGTCATTTTCATAGATACAACGGTGGTTTTCTTGTTTGACGGCTCCGGTAGCGAACATCTTTTCGATCATGGAAACAATCTCGGTTTTGTTCATGCTACTAGCAGTTTGGTGACGAATGAATTGGAAATCCTCATGATACAGAGCACCATATTGCTTGGCATCTTCAGACTCAATAGCGGATTGAAATTTTGTGAATAGGGACATGTGTTCTCCTGTTGGTTTGGTAGAGTTACAACTGTTTTGAGAAGTGTTGTAATTGATTCAGAGTACTGGTGATACTGTGGTTAGTCTTTGGTGGCATTCTTTTCGAATGTCAATGTAGTCATTTTGACTCTAGATTTGTTTGTTTATATATTGACTTTAGTACTAATCCGATAATTATTCTTGGCAATGTTTATGAATAAATTGCTGTGGATGTTGTACAAATAGTACAGCTGACATCCCAATGCAAATTCAATAGACATAGACAATTAATGGTTATAACCTGACAGACTATATTAGAATTTAAGGTGTCAGTCATATCAAGTCGTTGATGCGTTTTAATTTGGGAGAGAGTGTGTTTGTTGTATTGTTATTGTTGCTTGGAACAATCGTTCGAGCAGAAGAATCTAACGGTGAGAAGTCTCCATTGAGGATCAACCTCAACGTTGGTGGAATGACCGTTCAGGGAAACCTGACGCAGTATCAAGTCAATGGTGGAGGATTGATTAGTTATGATGGCAAAGTGTATGGTAGTGATACCGTCATAAATGGCTATCGGATGTGGGCACAGTTTCCAGGGAGTGATGAACTCACCAAAATAGGGGATGATTTGAATATAGCAGAGATCCCATACTATTATGTGCGCCCAAAAGTGTACGTGCAAGGCTTTGCCAATTATTCGACCAGTCAATTGCATCAGATCGACGATCGATATTTGGGTGGTGCGTCGATTGGATACACTCCAGTTCGAGAAAAAATGAAATTGTTCCGCGCATCTCTTGGCGCATTTTGGGAACAGACAACCTTTCCATCCGAGACATTCAATCAAGATGTAGAGCATGAAAATGGTGTTCGTTCTATTCCTAGAATAGGGGTCATTAGCAATGGATGGTATCGTGTTCCCAATAATAAAAGGTTATCGCTGAACTATTTGGCTTGGTTCTATGTCAACCCGTTGAATCTAGACGATTATCGATATCGAATCAACACCCAGTTCAATGTGAATCTAACTCCTGTCGTACAACTGCGATTGGCGACTACGTATCAACACAATTCAGTGGTCATGGAGGGTGTGTCAGAATTTGATTTGCGATCCAATGTCGGGTTGGGCTTTTCATTTCCACCGAAAGAGAAACCTAAATCCTAACGGTTCTGCGATGTATACGGTGATAAAGTCTGTCGTACTAATAGGTTCCATCTGATAGACTCAATATTTGAAAGCGCAGCTATATACGGAATCTCTATGTCAGAAAAGTTCGATCAAAATCAGTATCTCAATACCGATCAAGCCAATACGCATCGTCGCTTGAACCCAAATCCCGATCGCAATACACCGGAAGTTGGAGCCGATTTTCAACGGTTAATGGAGACCGGCTATGTCATCATCAAAAACTTGCTGGATGCATCTACCTGCGAACGCATCAGAAATGAAAGTCGTCCGTTGCTTCAACGAACAGGGAGGAACGTATTTGAAGGTCGAAAGACTCAGCGGGTGTATGATGTGCTATCCAAGACAAGAACAGTTGACCGACTCGCTGATCACCCTCGTATTTTGGGTTTGATGGATAGACTGTTTATGCCTGGATTTTTACTCTCTCAGACTCAGATCATCAACATTTTACCTGGCGAAGATCCACAGGCTTTGCACTGTGACGATGCAATGTATCAAATATCTCGTCCAAGGCAGCCCTTAGGTGCAGCAACGATCTGGGCAATTGATGATTTTACCATAGAAAATGGTGCCACGAGAGTTGTTCCTCGTAGTCAACATTGGGGTGAACGTAGACCGACTGAAGATGAGGTTGAATATGCGGTAATGCCTTCGGGCTCAGTAGTCTTCTTTCTCGGGACGGTCTGGCACGGTGGTGGTGCCAATAATACATCGACATCGAGATTGGCAGTGACGCATCAATATTGTGAGGCGTATATGCGGCAACAAGAGAACTATCTATTGGAATTATCCAAGGATACAGTGAGGAAATTGTCCCCTGAGTTGCAGGCTCTTGTAGGATATTCCATTTGTGCTCCCTTTATGGGAATGGTCAATGGGATGCATCCATTGAGAGTGCTCAAAAAAGAAGACTAGTTCGAATCATCATTCGATAATGAATTCAAAAGAGGGCGATTCAGTGATCAGTTCACCCGTGTACATGTCGTAATCGATTAGGCGTACACTCCAGTGAATCGACACAGAGCCATCTTGATGAAAGTCGATGTAATGCTTTCCAGTTCCACCGAGTGGAGAATCGTGATTGCTTTGCTGGGTAACGGAAAGGGGCTCTGTAGGTCTATCAATTTTGACACCATAATAGAGGTCCTCCGCATCGTGAGATCCTGACCAATAGGTCTTTGGTATGGCACCTGATCCAGCGTACATAAACAGCTCACCAGAGAAGTTCCATTCCTCTAATTGTTCGGGCATAAACTCAATCAGAGTCCACTCTTCTGGAGCATGTACGGTAACGATATCATCATCTTCTGTTGCATACGCAGGAAGAGTTGTAGGTTCATTGGGTATGGACATTTCCCAAGCAGGATCTCCGAATAGCACCTCAATATCCAATGAGTATCGTAAAGCCGAAGAGTTGTTATCATCCAACCAATGGACAATTGTATCGTTGATACCAGATTGGAATGCTTGACCAGCGGTTTCACCACTCAGCATATGGTTCCACATTGATACTTCAATGATGGTGTTGTGGGCAATGGCATTTCTTGATGCCCCGACGAAGGCAACTGCACCCAGTCCAAGCATGTGATCGACAATGCTTCTTTGATCGGCACTCAGTAAATCCATCCCACCGACACTACAGCCTCTAGATACCACGATGGCTGGAGCGAATAACGTGGGTGTACCGAGTTCAAATGCATGACCGAGAACCTGACAATAGGAGTGGTCTTTGTGCAATATGGCGCCTACTTCTAAGGATTCTTTGGCAGAGATCTCTTGTTCACTGAGGTGTTCTGGGACATCATAGCCAACGTTCAGCATGATGGGTCGCAGTTCATCGAATCCCCATAGACCACTCTCTACGAATCGATGTTCCCAATCACCGTTTTGCATTTGTTCATACGTGCTTGTCCGAGTTGCTAAATTGCTGAGTTCCGAAAAGGTATCTCCGACAATTCGACCGATGGCGATATCCAAGAAGGGGTCGTCATCGACTTCACCATAGGGCAAGTCCGATACCGGATGTTCATTTATTGGATTGTCGAAGATTGATGGTTTTCGAGTGAGTGGTAGAGCATCGTGTGCACCTACAATAGCAAGAAATTCAGGATGGTATCCCATGTGGTCATACAGTGCATTGAGCTGTTCGACGACTGGATGTGTTTGGTCATCCATCAAAGTTTCGGTGGGCATCTCCAATGATACTGGTATGGTCAGACCAGTCCGTTTGGCTGAAAAGATGGGTGCCACCAATGAAGCCTTTTGGGATCGACCACTGAATCGGTCGTTGGAATTGGTGACCGCGAGATATTCAGGTCGAATGTTTTGTTCGGCTAGCCAGTCAATTACCATTTCAGTATCGTGTAACCCTACAGACTCCACAGGTAATTCCAGAGAGCCATCAAGACTGATTGCGAGGGATGTTGTTGTCTCTAATGCAGACAGTACGTTGGTGA
>CAJWHX010000269.1 GCA_913040875.1 uncultured Pseudomonadota bacterium
AGAGTTTATGAACTTCTGCAAAGAGATACTCTACATCAGTAGGACCTACAGACCCTGATGTGTCAAGGATACACAAAAGTTTGGGGTACTCTTTTTGCTTTTTGACCCCTGGTAAACTTTTTGGGAGCTTACGTTCAATGAAGAAGGCATTTTGACCATTAAATTCGTAATATGGGTTTCCAACGAGCATTTGTGGAGGCACATCATCCCATGTTAGAACGTCCAATAAACTGGTGTTGTGAATCAACCAGACTATCAACTGTGCTGGCAAGATACTCCAAGATATCTCTTCAAGTTCGTATATACTTGGGAAGTCCTTTTTGATGAAACTCTTTCTGGCTCTTCCAAAATGAGACCAGTTCACCGGTGGAAGAACCTCTGGATACTGATTTGCGATCATAATAATGATGTTGGGCGGAACTTCACCATGGGCCAGTGGCGTACGGATGATAGAGAATCGAAGCAATATCTCGTTGGGGATTGCTTCCCATGTAGGCCATTCCCACTCGTCGTGCGTTTCCATCAACAGATAGAGGGTTCTCAGTGGCAATCGTTGCCATTGAATCTTGTTCGAAGCTGAAGTGTTGATGTCGTTGATCTGGCGGACCTTTTCTAGAATGACTTCATCTACGTCGGCCCAAGTTCGATCTGGTAGACTGTTGAGATCGTACTTGGCTAAGTAGGCAAGGGCATCCGCAGATATTTTTGATGTCGACATCATTTGTCGCATCCAACGGAAATATCGCTTGTTCTTTTTCCGATGCGTGGACTTCTTTGTATATTTACTACTAGACTTTGCAAATACTCTGAGTTTCTTTTTCCAGTCGACGGCGGGTTGTCTGGCTTTAATCCATTCTGCCGATAAATCTAGGATGCTTCCCGGGATACTACCGGCATTCTTTGTGGCACCGATGGCTTGTTGAACCATTTCTTCGATATTTTGCTCTTGAACAGGAAGATCTCCAATTCCTGCTCCGCCAATACCGTCGAGCAATGATTCACCAGGTTTACCTTGTCCTTGTTCCTTACCTTGTCCCTTACCGTTAGGGTCGTTCGACCCTGGTTGTCCCTGTCCCCAGCCGCGGTGGTCACTGTGTCCAGTACCGCTGTTGGCATTGCCGTCTAGAAGTTTCTGCAACTGTTTGCTGGTCTTCTTTTGGTCACGAGCCTTCATCAATAGTTCATAGTATGTCTCTGCGACATCATTCTCAGGAAGATTGAGTTCTTTGAAGGTGTGCAAGAAGATTGCGTTGGTTGGCAATCTCCATGGAGAGCCGATGTATTGATTGACCTCTATGTCAGCGGCGATATTGTACAAATGCTTGTCGGTGAACTTGGGGTTACGCATTTGTATAATGTGTTTCAAAATGATGTGTAGAGCCTCATGTTTTAGGACGGCGCCACGCTCTGCAATGTCTTTGAGTTCTTGCATAAAGAAGGTTGGGTTCACCGCTAGTAATACATGTTTTTTTAGCAACACGACGCCAGCAGTTGGAAGTGCATCTGTAATTTCCAAAATGCAACTGTTTAAAAATTCTCCGAAGAAGGGATCTTCACGAAGCATTTTGATGATGATACGTTCAACTTCATCTCGCGCTGACTGAAACACTTTAGGATCTGTAGGTGTAATCCCTTGGCGACCAAATACATCTGCAATGGTGTTTTGAGCTGGCTTTGGAAGGTCGTCCAATTCTTGGGCACTCAATGATTCTCTCGCCATTACCAACAGGCGGTCGACATCTCGCTCGATGAGTTTCCAAACCATATCTCCAATCGATTCTTTGGAAATGATGGCATCGTTTACATCTCTATTGATGTGATCACACCATTCTGACGAGCACGATCCATTGCGTAGTTGCAATAATTCTTCGAAGGGTTTAGGGTCGTCGTTCCATTGTTGAAGTAGGCTTCGATACATCGCTTCGGCTGACATCGCTTTGGATATTTTGGCGAATGTGACATCTTCTCTTGCTATCGTATTGGTATCGACATGACCTGAAATAAATCCGTTCGCCTCAATCTCTGCGCAAAAATGAAACAGACGGTCATGAAACGGAGTCCCTTCTTTCAAACACAGAGTTCGGAAAGATCTTTTCCGCTGTGGATGAGATAAAAAGAAATGCTGTTCGGCATGTCTGAGCATCGCTGAGCAGGCGGGCACATCATCCACAGAGATAACTGTGGGGTTGATGTGTAAGACAATACCATTGCGATTGAATACGAGACGTGTTCCACCGATGTGTTTGTTGAAGTGTATTGGGATACGCTCTAGAAGCGCCGCATGAAGTGTGTCAGCTCGAGAGGCACTAAACATACCCGTTCGCATATGAATGATCGCACGGCTAATTGTCATGCGTGCATTGTCACACACATCGTTCCACTCTTTTTCTTGACTCATGGAGATGTTCCGGTTGGTATCGTGTTCAATTAGATATAAATGACCATTACATTGCGTTTAAAACAACGTTGGCTAGTCTAGCGTCACGAAGTAATGGTTTGGTTTCTTCGGTTTGAGCAAGTAAGTGATGCACTTTGAACTGCATAGATCCCAGCATATCTGGATGCATACAGAACTGAATGAAATTTTCTTTGTGCTTTTCATTGTACTTGTATCGATCAGATGAAAGATACAGACAAAGGTTCGAACACATTGTATTCAATAGGTCTGTTCGTTTGTATCCGTCACCAGAGACAACCTGTTTAATACGAATCGCAACATCCTTCTTGAAATCTTTAGCTTCAAGGATTTCATTCGGAGACAATAATTTACGTTTTACAAACTTGCAGAAGTGCATAAACTTGTTGATCGTTTCTTCCTCTAGAGTTCCCTTCCCAATAATTTCAATCAATCGGAGGTTCTTTTCGTCATCCAGGTTCTTAAGGGGGGCGATTTGCATAATGAATTGTGTAAATGAACGGGCAGTTGTACGGATACCATTTACCGTTTGAGGGTATGTGAGTAAGAACTCGATTCCTCGATTGTCCAGCCCTTTGTTGATGGCCCATTTTGCCCAGCACTCTGCATCAAATCGCATTGTGATGTGTAGCATACGTGTAAGCATCGCATCATCCATCTCATTGACATCGTAGTCGCCACCTTCAGGATTGGCCGTGAGGACAATCTGCCAGTTTGGTGGCAATTCCCAAGAGAACAGAGCATGCATTTGTAGAAGCTGCATACACCCTTGAAGGATTCTAGGTTCTGCACGGTTAAAATCATCAAGGATCAATAGACCTGGTCGGTCTGGGTTTACGTTTGCAAGTGCGGAACTAAGCCATTGTGGTGGTCGATAAACAGTATATTCATCGCCACTGTTTGGCATTTCTGGAGTTGGATCATAGGTTTCTGGAATCCCGTGTAGGTCACCCAACTCTTCAAACTGTGCTGGAGCGCAATATACATAGGTATAGTCATTTCGACGAGCGAAGTCGATGATGGATTCAGTCTTTCCAATTCCGTGTGTTCCCCACACACAAACCGGTGTCCCACGTTTCCCTGAATTTTTTGAGATCCGAGTGTTTTGCTTGATTGCATAGTCCAAGAAATCTTGGATTTCTAACGCATTGAGTTGTGCACCATAGGTTTTTGATTCAGACACGTGAAACTCCTGATATTGAGATGGTAAAATGCAATCGTTTACACTGCATAACCAATCTAGTCAGGTTTATTTCAACTTGTCAACCATATGGATGACTTAGTTGATAATTTTTGATACAAAACATTCTATGATTGTATTTGCCATATTGACAGCGATAGCGGAGCCCATTGTAGTATCTTCCTCTGTTCATATCATAGAGCAATCAGGCTTAGAGTGGGTGCACACTGCTGAAATGTCTAAGGAGTCGTTCAATCATTTGACCACAGATTGGTGGAATACACTACCAATTCAGTATCGATTTGAAACCTTTCCAATGTATTCTGATGACTTATTGAGTCTAGAAGGCGATAGGTTACTTCAGTGGTACATTAATCATGGATGGAGGGATGCTGTTGTCACGTATGAGGTGGTACCATATCGGCATCGGTTTCTTTTTCCCGGACCACGAAACCAAGAAGCATATACTGTTGCCTATACAGTATTTTTGGGTGCAGAATGGACACTACAAGAGGTTCGATTTTATGGGCTAGAGAAGGCGAGTGAACGGATACCAAGCCCAAACTTACCCGAGTTCCCAACCACTTGGAGCCGAGAGTTCCAAAACGATGTAGATGAAAAGATTAGTTTGCAGCTCGGAAAGCGTGGCTATGCAAATCCAGATATCTATTGGCAATCTCAGATTGTTGGAGAGACGGGGCTGGCATTGGAAGCACATGTCGCATGGGGCGAACAGTACAACTTTGGGACAGTTCAAATACTCAATGATGAAGGTGAAGATTGGCCTCTTGTACACTCCCGATTGTCTGGAAAAGAGTATACAACGGACAAGGTGAATCTATTGCTGCATCGTTTAGAAGGGCTGCCTTCTGTGGCAACAGTAGACTTGCAGGAGCAGGTGGATTCAGAGAATCAAGTGGTCAATTTGATATTTACAGCAACCCCGAACAATACCCGAACGATGCAGGGGGTGGGTGGATTTGCCACCCAGGCCACCGCATGGGCATTCAATGCTGGGTTTCAGTGGGAGGTGCGAAATAAACGTTCGCCAAGTGTCTTGATGGCTGGTCGTCATACCGGTGGATACAGAACATTCCCGCAAGGGTGGGATTTTTCTCACGATGGTTGGGCGATGCAACATGAATTGGAGTCCATATGGGCATTGATACCCAAATATGGAGTCAATTTTCTTGCGAAAGGGGATGCCCTGTGGGATTTACAGATGGGATACCAAGAGGAACTGCTTCAAGGTGAGGCTGGTTTGCGATTGATACCGCATCCGTATTGGACGTTGGATTGGACCTATAGATGGAGTCGACACCATTATTCTGCTGTATCTTCCCAACAAGAAATGTTTGAACGATGGTTTGGGGAAGATAAACTTGCAACTGAAGCATTGAGTTCGGAGGCCTCGATCGTCATTCGTAGATTGAATCCTGGGCGCGCACTGCTAGAAATGAATGCTATACCCTACGGGACGATCAATGATGCTGTCTTTCAGCGGATGCATGTCAAGGGAGAGCATCATACCTATAACGACAGATGGTTGTGGCGCAATCGGATCGAGGTTGGAGTAATCAGGTGGGAAAAACAAGCTCCAAAGACCTTGCACAATCGATTCTTTTTGGGGGGAGGGGTGTCTTTACGTGGTTGGGGCTACAATAAAGTACACGTTCCCAATTATCAAGGGAAATACTTTGACG
>CAJWHX010000270.1 GCA_913040875.1 uncultured Pseudomonadota bacterium
GGTCCAGTCGATCCGACTGGTATCGCTCACGGGTTCAATGACAGAAGTAGAGGTAACGTGTACAAGGGGAAGATAAAGCAATGGTGAGGGCATGGTACTGTAGGGGAAACTGGACTAGAGAGGGAACTTTGGCGGATGAGGACTAGAGTGTACGCAATTAGGGATTGAACGGCTAGTATGATCATTGATGGGGCATCTATTGATCATCTATTAATCATCTATTGATCATTGTCACTCGTTTTGCATCTCCAACGAACTTTTTTAAATCCAACAGGAGGGTTTCAGTTGGATTGACAGTCTGTTTGAGACGCAATGTAAATGTAGCACTTTCCTTGGATTTTGTATATTTTAGTTCCAGATCAACAGGACAATCCCCTGGATTGGCTTCGAGTAATTGAGCCATATCTTGGCAAAAGAAATGAGTGAGTGCCTTCTGCGGCATGGAAATATTAATCCGTGTTGTATTGTCCTCTTGTACACTGAGCAATGAAGTAGCGTTGAGACCTCTATACGATGGGCCGAACGTTTCGTCAGTGGTTTTCTCTAGATGTACGATCATTGGTCCGCCACTTTGAATAATGGGCAAAAGCCTATCGTAGACCTTTCCATAAAAGTTGATCCGAATTGACCCATCTTGATCTTCGAGGATAATTCGACCGTACGGTTTTCCATGCTTATTGGTTTGCGGATAGTATGTTGCCATTCCTGCTACGCGAAATTCACCATGGGCGACGGCGCGAGCGGCATTGGTGGTAGAGCATTCAGATGTCCACTTTTTATACGCAGTGATTGGATGGTCGGTGAGATAGAGTCCTAGAGCAATTTTCTCTTGCTTCATTTGTTCTTGTATGGACCAGTCTCCGGTGTGTGGGACTTTGAATTCTTCGATCGAGACTTCCATCATGTCCCCAAACAGACTGAGCTGTCCACTATCTCGTTCCTTTTGTGCATCTTGAGCATGCTCTAGGGCGTTGGGCAAGGCGGCGAGTAAAGATTTCCGAGACTGGTACAACGAGTCAAATGCACCGCATTTGATCAGGTTTTCATAAACCTTTTTGGAGACAGGGAAGTAAGGGTCAAGGAGTGAGAGGTCTTCCTTTGCTGCCAATTCTAGTTGAACTTCTTTTTTGGTCACAGGCATGGTTTGCCTTTCGACGACCCTGTCTAAAAAGTCAAAGAAGGATGTGAATGGCCCGCGATCATGTCGTTCTCTCAAGATGACCTGGATGGCTCGTTTCCCCAATCCCTTCACGGCAACCAATCCAAACTGGATGAATTGCTTAGCGTCTGGTGTGGGTTTGGGTACAAAGAATCGATAGTTGGATTTGTTGATGTCAGGATTCTTGACTTCGATGGTAAAGTCGGTCCCTCGTCTTGGAAACTTACAGTCTTGGATGAAGCCAAATACCTTGTCGGTATTTCCAGATTCCGACGTCATTAAGGCAGCCATGTACTCTGGACGATAGTGGGCTTTCAGCCATGCTGTTTGATAGGAAATCCACCCATAAGCAGCAGAGTGACTTTTGTTGAATCCATAACCGGCAAAGAAAGCCATCAAGTCAAAGATCTCGGCAGCAGTGGCTTCTTTTACATCGTTTTTGACGGCTCGTTTTACGAAGATGATCTTTTGTCGGTCCATTTCTGCCATGTCTTTTTTTCCCATGGCACGTCTCAATAGATCCGCCTCTCCAAGAGAATAGTCGGACATGACCTGCGCAATCTGCATGACTTGTTCTTGATAGACGATTGACCCGTAGGTGTTTTGGAGGACCTGTTCGAGCTTGGGATGAAGATACTCAACAGGTTCCAGACCATTTTTTCGACGAACGAAGGTTTGGTCCATACCAGAAGACAAGGGACCCGGGCGAAATAGGGCTATCGAAGCAATGACATCTTCTAAACTTTCTGGTTGCATGGACTCGAGCAACTTTTGCATGCCTTCAGATTCTAGCTGGAATACACCGATGGAGTCTCCCTTTTGTAAAAGGGTATAGGCTGGATCCGACGCATCCGTAGGAAGATTCTCCATGTCGACATCAACATTGTGGTTCTCTTTGATGATGACGAGGGCATCTCGGATTTGGTCGAGGGTTTTCAATCCCAAGAAGTCAAACTTGATGAGTCCCAGAGATTCTGAAGACTTCATATCATATTGAACCACAGGGCCACCTTCAGGTCCATCCCTGTATAGTGGCGCATGCTCTACAAGCGGTCTGTCTGCAATGACAACACCAGCCGCATGGATACCAGTTTGTCTTGTCTTTCCTTCAATGTTCAGAGCGAGTTTGAAGACTCGATTGTAGAGCGGATTTAGGGCAAGTCGAGGTTCTACACCTTCTTCTGCGAGAGCATCCTTCAGTTTGGTACCAGGTTTGTCTGGAACCATTCCAGTTAGTTCATTCGACGCACCAAAGGGGACGCCAAGTGAGCGAGCGATATCTTTTACCGCCGCTTTTGCAGCCAGTTTCCCATACGTGATAATTTGGGAGACCAGTGGGGGGCCGTACACTTCGCGAACGTGTTCGATGGCTTCTTCACGCCTGTCTTGGCAAAAGTCTACGTCGATATCTGGCATGCTGACACGTTCTGGATTGAGAAAACGCTCAAAGAGGAGACTGTATCGGAGTGGGTCGATGTCTGTAATCCCCATTGCCCAAGCCACCAGAGATCCAGCAGCCGAACCACGACCAGGCCCAACAGGGATGTCATTGTCTTTTGACCAGTTGATGAATTCCGCGACGATGAGCATGTACGCTGGAAATCCCATCGACTCGATGATGTTCATCTCGAAGTCTAAGCGCTCCCAGTACTTAGCGTGTTTCTCGGTGTCATATACACCGAGCCGAATGATGAGCCCTTCTTTGCAATACCATTCGAAGTAGCTGCTCATGTTGCCGATCCCTTGAGGTTTTTGAGGGATTGAAACTTTTGGGTCTGGCAGTTGAAACGATCGTGGGGGTGGGAATGCTTTGTAAAAATATTCCCAGTTGGCCTGCGTATCTGCCCAATACTCCTTTTGATTCATTTTGGGAGTCGTCCCGTCTTCCATCAGCTTGTCGGCATCGGGTGGTGTGGTTGCTGGGAAAAAATAGGTGCCAAAGTCAAACTTGAAATTACAGGCGTCCGCAATGTCTATGGTTCTATCAATCGCCTCTTGATCATCGGGAAACAGCTCTCTCATTTCTTCTTCAGATTTAAAATACTGCTGGTCAGTGGGCATGGTTTGACGATCACTGTCGTGAAATCCCTGTCCAAAAGAGATGCAATTCAAGAGATCCAAAGAGACGGCATCTTGAGGTTCTAGATATCGAACGTCATTGGTAACGACCGTTTTGAGACCCATTTTCTGAGCCATCCGACGCGACAACTCATTCAACCTGGATTGATGTGGGATGGCAAAGTCTTGAAGTTCTAAGAAGAGTCGCTGTTCACCAAATATATTGGCCAACCGTTCGAGTATATCGTGGGCTGCAGAATCTGTGTTCTTTTGAGATAGGGCATACCCCAACGGACCATTGAGTCCACTCGTAGTAACCATCAACCCTTCGGAGTGCTCCTCCAGTAGATCCCAGTCGATGCGTGGTCTGTAATGAATCCCGTGATAAATGCCTTCTGTGATCAGTTTGGAGAGATTGTGATACCCAGTTTTATTTTGGACAAGAAAATTGAGGTGCCAACCACCATCTGGAGCCCGTTTGAGCCGCTGGATGTTCTTGATGTCCTCAATCCCTTTGGGCCACATCCAAATTTCAGAGCCAAAGATCGCTTTGACAGAGCTCTTTTTGGCTGCTTTGTGAAACTGTACAGCACCAAATAGATTGCACGTATCCGTAATCGCCACTGCTGGCATCCCGAGTTTCTCAGCAGCCGATACAATTTCGGGTGGTGATGGCATCCCGTTCAAGATGGTGAACTGGCTATGGTTGTGAAGGTGTACAAAGCCCATGAAATAACCTCAATGTTCTAAATGCTATGGATACCATAACCAATTCATGAGGTAAAATGGATTTTCGGACAGGAATTGGTTCAAAATGCCGTTTCATAAGAGTAACTCGTGGGTACTGTGGCTAGACGATGGAACTTGAGATAAATACCAACCCATGCCACGACACCTTTCTAAAATGTCGGGACTCTACTTTTTGTCCTATGTCCCATTGGGAATGCTCTTTCCTTATTTTGTGACGGAATTTGAATCTAGAGGTGTAGAGAATATTGGACTGTTGATAGCCATGCCCTCTTTCATTCTCATCTTAGTCGCTCCAATGTGGGGGTGGCTAGCAGACTGGATGCAGCAGGCCGTGCGAGTGTTGCAACTTGCGATTTGGCTTTCTGCAATCGGATTGATTGGTGTGGTATTCTTTGAATCCGATTGGGTTTGGCTGGGAATGCTTCTCTTTTCAATCGGATGGGCACCCGTTGCATCATTGGCAGATGCCATGACACTGGAGGGGATTCGTCAACAAAAGCAACGTGGGGATTCAAAGTATGAATATGGATCCGTCCGTCAGTGGGGATCGATAGGATACATGGTTGGTGTCATCATTGTTGGTTGGGCTGTTGGCTGGGGAATTAGAGGGGGCACCCTTGTAACGTTGCTGTTGGGTTTATACGTATTTGTTATTCCATCGGTACAGATCAATTTGCCTCGTCCGAAGTGGTCTGCCGTTCGAACATTACTCAAAAATAAGAGCTTGCTCTGGGTGTTGTTTTGTGCAGGATTGCACTTTTCCGTGCATCTCGGAAGTTCAAGTTACATCATGAAGCATGCTGGAGAGATAGGCGTATCCATTCGCTGGACTTCGATCGCCATTGCCCTCGGCGTGGTCGTTGAGATTTTCGTCTTTCAGCGGTCAGCTTGGTTTGAAAAAATTGCTCCCAATCGATTGTTGGTATTCGCCTGTGCATTGGCCATTCCTAGATGGGGATTCATGTGGTGGGGGACTTCTGTTGGCATGTTGGTCCTCGCTCAGGCATTGCACGGAGTGACGTTTGGAGTTTTTTGGCTAGCCGTGGTTCGGTTGGTCAATTCCATGACTCCGCCCGATTTGTCTTCCACTGGTCAGAGTTTGCTTAGTACAGCCGTGGGTGGGATCGGAGCAGTTGCCGGAATGTATGGTGCAAGCTGGATGGTTGATCGATACAGTACAGTGGATTACTATGCTGTCTCCATTGGAGTGGCGGCAGTTGCAACGGTGTGTAGTCTGGGGGTGCCGTGGAAACCACAGAGCTGATAGTTCTATCGAAGCCGGCTGGTGTGTCTTGCTTCCCATATCGAAAAGATCCGTCAAAAC
>CAJWHX010000271.1 GCA_913040875.1 uncultured Pseudomonadota bacterium
ACAAGACGACTATTTTTCCAAACGGTACAACCCATCCTAAGACCAAAAGCAGGCACGACATGTCTCAACAAACAACCTTACAATCTTTGAACCGCCAAGACATCAAACAGTATTTGAAACAATATGAGGCGAATCAATCCTCTATCAACACGTTTCATCAAGATTTTGGCATCGACAACACGTTTGAGAACTTCGAAGAAATCAACGAGTTTTGCCAAGGGTACCCGCTGTCCAAAAGCATTGCCATTTGGATGCTGGGGATGTATGCTTCATTCGAAATTCCTTGGACCCAAAACATTACCCGCCTGTCCTTCTTTGCGGCGGAGATTGCTTGGTTCCCCTCTACATTGCGACACATCAAGAGTCTTCGACAGCTCCACGTCGAATTCAACCCCATCACCAACTCTTTAGAGTTCTTATTGGAATTGGACAACCTCGAGTATGTTGCAATTTCCTATGAACAGAGACCATTTCTACCCACTGCTTACAACAAAACCATCGTCTACGCTGATATTGTTAGCATTGGGATGAAAATGGATTTTTTGAGCCGCGACCTGACAGTGGTTCCCGAAGCGATCCAACAATCAAAGCAGTTGTACCAGCAAGGAACCGAGGACAGTCTACGACAGGCCAAAGAATTGCTCACCCCATTTCTATACGCCTCTTTCATTGTAGACTACTTGCCGAACGTACCAACCTTTTCTCAGGTTTGTGATCATGCGGCTTGGAATGGCATCTGTTCCGATGAGTATATCTATCTAGAAGAGTTCTTCTTTGAATTCCGAGAAGAAAATGCACCCTATATTGGTGCTGTAGCCTCAACATGTTTTTATTTTACTGAGGAAGGCTACTTATCTGAAAGTGGAGAGCCAAGAGATGTTCCCATTGATTTTTTTGATGAAATTGCATGGAACACAAACATTGAATTTACAGCTGAAGAAATCTGGCGTACACACAACGATGACTGGCTTTCGGTATATGAAGGATGGTATACCGCATATTTTTCAAACCACATCACACAAGAGGTATTACAGGGAATCGCCAATCCTCTTGAACCTTAAACCGCAAAAGACAAGATTATTAAATGATATCCATCTAAAATATTTTCTACACTATTGATATGCACTTTCTGTTGAAATCCTATATACTCAACGTGGACTTCTACTGTAAATCCACATTTCTACCCCATATGGAGAACCCCATGAAAAAATTAATCGTAGCCCTTGTTGCAGGTGCATTAATGAGCACCACTTCTGGTTGTATGACCGTAACAGAAGGACAACAAACCTTCGCTATCTCTGCCCAAAAGATCGTCATTGGAAAATCTTTTGCCGATGCTGAAGCCAAAATCCCTGAAGGTGCAGAAGTCTTGACTGTTATGCATATGCGCGGCCCTTTGTTTGGTTTGATTCAACAAACCTACATCTCAGGTACCAAGTAAGTCATCTGACTATTGATGAAAGGGTCCAATTGGACCCTTTCTTATTTTTTAGATATCCCATAGAGTTACCATCATGATGGAGTCAATATGTTCACATTAATCGGATTGATTGCATGCTCACGCATTGATGACGCTCCGAAAGCCTTTGAAGAACAGTACGACAATGGACAGATCTCCATATCGGGAACGATTCAAAATGATATTCCGCAAGGAACGTGGAAAGAGTGGCATGAAAATGGGCAACTGAAAGCCGAATACCATTTCCTAGACGGTACAGAACATGGCGTTCGTAAAGCATGGTATAAAGATGGACAACAGGCAGAAGAAGGGTCCTTCAAATTTGGACTCCAAGATGGTACATTCAGCATGTGGCATGAAAATGGAGAAAAACGAGCTGAAACTCAGTTCGCAAGGGGCGTAGAAAGTGGTATCCGAAAGACCTGGTATTCAACTGGTCAACTGAAGTCTGAAGCGGAAGTTGAGAATGGAATGCAGATTGGACAAAGACGGTTCTGGCATGACAATGGACAACTGAAAGCAGATGGTTCCTTTGCGTTGGATCAGTTGAACGGAATGGAACACAAGTGGGATGAATCTGGAATCTGGACCGAAAGCCACTGTTACAGTATGGATACCATCAAACAATCTTGGCTCGCTTCCAAGAATGATTCTCAGCCCTCTGAAGATACACCATGTCCGTAGAAACTCTGTAGTCAGACCTGTACCCATTGTCTATTCCAGACCAACCATCGACTTGTAAGGCATCGTAAAAGAAGCAACACAACATACGTTTGTATGTCTCTTTGATTAATACTGAGCATCTTTTAAATGACCATGGCAATATTACCAATCACTTGATGGATCTGGCTCAATATCTGTACACTTTTTATTGTACATGAGCATTCTGATGGTGCCCGGTATTGCTACCGCAATGACACCTATCCCAGTCCGGCGCGAGGCTTTTTTATATTCTGCATCTTCGCTCACAAAGGCGTAGGATTGGAAGATGAATATCCCACCCAACGCATATACCAGCCCTCGTACGCCCGGCAGAGCATCTTCGTATTCTGGATATCTCCCAAGATATCTCGTACAAATTCGAGGTGGGTCAGACCCCATCACCACTTCAATTTCTGAAAGTTGATGTTCTTTCAAGGACAATTCAGGTTTGAGCACCTCACCATCCATCGAAATGCGAAGATTGCTACTGCACAATGGAACTTTTCCCGTCATTGGAGTCACACCCAATTTCTTGCCATTCAACTTTACAGTCGCAGCGACTGGATTCCCCTCCTTATCCGTAGCCTTAACGGAAAGGGCTGATTCTCTTGGTGTCACTGGGTATTCCTCAATCGGCTCAACGTCTCCTGCTTGCATTTGGAAACGATACTCTTGTCCAACATAACAAGGGTCTTGAACAGTCACCGTATGCATTCCCGAATCCACTGGATATGATTTGATCGGGGTTCTGCCCAATGACTTACCATCCAATTCCATTTGAACATTCTGATGATCCAAAGCAGTGATATTCAATGTTCCAAAGTTCGCTTCGAGTGTTGCGTCAACTTGTTGTGTGACTCGTGTATCAACAGTCATTTGATACGGAAAATAGCGTTCTTTTTGAAAGACCACCTGATGATTTTTTTTGGATATTTCTTTACTACAGGGCGTTGCTGTACAGAGCATCTGCCCATCCACCAATACAACAGCGCCTATTGGTGTGGATGCGAATTCAACAACGACAGCCTCTTCCTTGGCTACGAACCAATCGTCTGATTTGACCGTTCCTTGAAAACCTACATTGTCTGCAGGTGCCATCTGCCCCTCTAACTTGAGTCCAGTTTGCAGCAACGCGAGGGATTGAGTGTGTGTATTGCGTTTTAATGACAAAAGGTCTGCCGCCTCTACTTCAACGGAATGAAGCAATCCACCCGATAGAGTATCATACAGTTTTAACGTCAGAACATAGGTGCTTTCAATCTGCAATACATCGCCGGTAATGATGACATCGGCCCCAACATTCCGTCCAATCTCAACCTCGCAAGTGCCTTCCATACAACTCGCATCTTTACCCATATCCGTCAAAATCTGCATCATATTTTCACGCGTCATGATCAAATACTCTTCATCTGACAATATTTCTACAGCCGCTCGCCTAGACTGGTCTGATAGGTTGAGCAAATACGCAGAATCTATGGCACCGCTTCGAAACTCCAGTACCGCCAAGCGCTTGACTTCTGCGAGGGCATCCGACACCATCATAATACTGATCAATACAACCAATAAGATTCGATTCAACATGGTCACCTCTATCTATAGAATGCGACATAGTGTAACACATTACGATGATTGCAAACTTATTTGGTGCTGTACAATGTCATCCCAAAAATGGTTCTCATCCCAATCTGGAAACCGTGCTTGTAGAGGCATATCATTGATCAATGTCATCGGTTGGGAAAAATCCTGTTGAGTAGCCATCACGACCTGACACTCTAGATTGAGGCGCAGACTAAACTCTATTGCAACACGACGCACAAAATTGGACATGGTCGAGATATAACCCGATGGTCTAAACGAGGATGTTCCAACTGTCTCCGAACACTTCTCGACCCACTCTGCAAATCCTAAAGCCAACAATGTCACGGGTATATTGTCACGGATATAGGGTGGTACATGCAATCGAGCCACCCGTTCAGCCAACCACTCCCTTCCTAAAACGTCTAGGATCTTGGGATTGTCCAGTGGTCCGAACGGATTGGGAATGACAAACTTTGAGACGTGCATCCCAAAGTGCTGTCCATAAAATTGAATCGTGTCAGATGTCAGCTTCTTTACGAGTCCATAGGGACTAAATACGGGTTCTGCCTCTTCAAATATGCTTCCAGATACGATAATCTTCCGACAACCATTCGCAGCTAGTTTGCGACAAACCTGGTTTACAGATCGTGTATTTGATGCAAAAGCCGTCTCAAAGTCATAGCCCATACCTCTATAGTCTTTTGTCCACGCTCCGTGATGACAATAGACATCAAATGATTCTGATTCAAGCAAGGCCAAAAATGCATCGTCTCCGAACTGTATACTCTCATGGACTGTTGCGTACTCTTTAACCTTCTGGGCTCGCAAACCTCGTACTCCGGTATACGAAGAAATCTGTTGGGTACTGGTTGCATGCACCTCATGACCCGCCTTAGCAAGAGCCTCAATGAAAAACACTCCCGTAAAAGACGTCGGTCCCGTAATCAAAATGCGCATGTAAATCCTATCACGATCATTTCATATAGAATGTATTGTCTAGGTCAGTATACTCAACTTTCAGATTCTCAACAGCGAACGGTGTCCTCACTTGTGTTGTTTTTCTGATGTAACCAGGACTCAACCAACAAATCTCGTCTATCCAGTGCAGAATGAATCAACACTTGATGAGCCAATTCGACAAACCCATACTCATTGCTTTCGATGTACCAATTCATGTCTCCCATCGTGCGAAGAGGATTGGTGGATAAAAAACCGCTGAATGTACACGTGTACATACCCATACTTTTCGCTTGTTTTACCGCATTCAAAATATCGGCTGACCTACCGGAAGAAGATATCGCAATCAATACATCGCCTCGTGTTGCTTGAAACTCTAGCTGCTTTGAAAAGATGTACTCAAAACCAAAGTCGTTTCCTAGACAGGTTAATACGGCACCATCATGAAGCGCCATCGATCGAAAACCACCATTTTTGGCGTAATCATTGGCTGAATGGGTACAAATCCCCGCAGAGCCACCATTCCCAATGAAAAATATGCGGTTTCCCCGCTCCGTAGCCTGAAAAATCTTACCGATGTACTCTATAAAGCAG
>CAJWHX010000272.1 GCA_913040875.1 uncultured Pseudomonadota bacterium
TGACCGACAACGACCAGACAGCATTTGTGACACGCTTAGACGATGAAAAGGGTACTCGGTTGATTGAAGCATTTCCAGACGGTGAATGGAATTCTATTGGACGAACCTTTTTATTGCACCCGCCACAGATTGAACGGTCTGGAGACATCGCGTTGATTTGTGCTGGAACCAGTGACCTTTATGTTGCCGAAGAATGCAGTGCCACTCTCCGAGCAATGGGGCATGAACCCACACGAATCACCGACATTGGTGTGGCTGGACTCCACAGACTCCTTGGTAGAATCGATGAAATCCGAGAGCACAAAATCATCATTTGCATTGCTGGTATGGAAGGTGCACTGGCGACCGTCCTCGCAGGACTGGTTAGCATTCCGATTATTGGGGTACCAACATCTGTTGGCTATGGATGTCATATGAACGGACTGACCCCTCTGCTCGGGATGCTCAACTCCTGTGCCCCAGGCGTTGTCGTGTGCAACATTGACAATGGATACGGAGCGGCTATCGCGGCTCTTCGATTTGCCAATCTATTACCCAAACAGGATTGAGGCGAACAATGACAGAACGTATTCTGTACATTGACCCAATCGGTGGGGTCGCAGGCGACATGCTATGTGCGGCTCTTCTCGATGCAGGACTGAATGAGTCACTGTGGAGGCAGCACCTAGACTTGATCCCATGGAATGAGGACGCTCAAATTATTCGAAGCGACGTCATTCGAGGTGTATTTGCAGCCACACACATCAACATTACACCCACCACATCGGATGAGCCTCTTACGCCTTCAGCGAAACACGAACATCCACACACACACGGTCACCATTCACATACGCATGCAGCCCACCCACCAAATCCAACGATGCACCGGAATACACACTCCGGTCCTCAACCCACTCCATGGTCAGACCACCATCGAGGATTCACAGAGATCTCAGCGCTAATTTCAAACTCCCCATTGCCCACTCCCGTTAAAGAGATGGCAATTCAAGTATTTCGAGTGCTTGGCGAGGCAGAAGCAGACATTCATGGAACGTCACTGGATGAAGTACACTTTCATGAAGTGGGTGCTGTAGACTCGATTCTCGACATCGTCGGTTTCTGTTTGGGGGTTCATTTACTGGGTGTAACAATCATAACGGCGGGTCCCATCCCTTTATCAGGTGGCATGATTCACACTGCACATGGTCCGACCCCCCTTCCTGCACCCGCTACTTTGAGGATTCTTAAGGGATGGCCAAGCACTCAAGGGCACCCCAATCACGAACAAGTCACCCCAACAGGTGCAGCGATTCTAAGAGCATTGGCTATCCACAGTTCTTTTCCTTCGATGGTGATCGAGTCTGATGGCTATGGCGCCGGCACACGAAACCCCCCTGCGTATCCAAATCTCGTGCGAGTCTGCATCGGAACACAGATCACAGCTGTAGAAGAACTCGATGAGACCCCTTCTGACATCATTGAGATTCAAGCCAATATCGACGATATGAGTGCTGAACTACTGAGCCCACTCATGGAGCGTTTGATGGAATCGGGTGCCTTAGACGTTACGCTCACACCAATCCTGATGAAAAAGGGACGCTCTGGACATCTTTGTACGATTCTCTCAACCGCAGAAGAACTCGATTCTGTAATTGAATCTTTGTTTACGCACTCCACCACGTTTGGATGTCGATTTATATCCAAGCAACGTAGAACACTTCAGCGCACTTGGGATACCGTCCAGACCACGCTCGGCACTGCCAGAATGAAAGTTGGGCATCAAGGGAATGTTCAACGACAGATGAGTGTTGAGTTTCAGGATGCAAAACGCCTTGCAGAACAACACGTCCGATCGGTGGCATCCGTCGTCGCCATCGTTCAACACGAACACTGGAAGCAATTTCCACATCGCTACACAGGGAGATGAACCATGTGGCTGACAACACTGCCTTTCCTGCTAACGCTTCTTTCTCCAAGTTGGGCAGAAGATGCTAACAGCATCATGAAATCCATAGAGAAGAAACAGCAATGGACCGTTGCTACACAAACCCTCTCACTCACGATTCAAAAGGGTCCCTCCAATAAAGGGAAACAGTACACCATGCAGACGCAAATGCGACGAGAGTCCGATGCAATCTACTGTCACGCACGATTCACCAAACCCAAAAGCGTTGGCAATACGCAGATTGTATGGATAGACAGAACCGTCGGAACAGATGACATGTGGCTCTATCTTCCAGCGCTCAAAAGGGTCACAACACTCAACGATAAAAATCAGTCCCGTGCGTTCATGGGTTCTGACTTTGAATTCAATGACTTTCTACTGATGAGTCTATCGCAGGAACACGCACTTCTGGAAAATACATCCACAACATGGGTCATCAAAAGTACGCCTACGAACAGCGATCAAACCCCATATACCAGCTGGATCTCAAGCATTGATAAACAAACGCTAGCCCCCCTTGAAATTCAATTTTTCATCAATGAAAACAACGTGAAAGATCTCAAGATTCTGGAAGTGAATCCAGAAGGCATACCCACAAAAAGTCGAATGACCAACTTGGAGACCGGTTCAACAACTCTCCTTGAAATTCACTCGATCGATACCCAATCTGCGATTCCACTCTCGTACTTCACCAAAGAGCATCTCATCTCTGGCTCTTCTACACTGGAGCCTTAATGTCTATCATTGCACTTTCATTTTGGCTGAACGGTTGGATAAGCAGTGCTTATGCTACTGGTATTCACACAACTGATGCCCCATGTCCGATTGACGATGAGGATACCGTCAAACTCTATTTTCAAATCTCCAGCAACGAATACGGGGGGTTTGATTCCGATGGCGCAACCTATTCAAGTGGCATGCAATTTAGAGAGCACGCCATTTCGACTTGCACCAAGTCTTTATTTTCTGCTTATCCAACCGATATGCAGGCATCTTTTAGTCCCGACGATATTCAACAGATCAAGACCTGGCTGACTCCCATCGCTGAACAGTACCCCAATCCTATGATATGGGAACGGTATGAAATCGCCGCGGCGTATTACCGATGGAAAGGAAAACCCGCGTTGTTTATGGGTAGACTCTACTTGGAAGCAGCCTGGACAGCACGTGACAAAGCGGTTGGAATCCACCCCGATCTGAAAGGACCCGTGGTTGCTGATCAGATTCTGGAACAAGGTGCGAAAGAACTGCAAAAGGAACTCACCTTAGAACAACGGAAAATGGTGACTTTCAATCTTGCTCGGGTCGCACATCGGAACGCTCAATTTGATAAACGAGAGCAGTATTTAAAGGCGTTTTTAGCCGATCCCGAACTGGAAAAGTACGAACGAGAAGCCGGATTGGAATTTTCGAAATTGACCAAAGAAGTCGAACCCAGATTGTTGAGGCTCGCTCGATCAGAATACATGATCCACCTACAACAGGCTCCAAAAGATGGACAAACAATGTATCTGTTGGGAGATTTAAATCGTAGACTGGGTGAATATTCTCAGGCTCGAATGTATTTCGAACAGGCAAATCTGACTCCACAGTTGCAACCTGAACAACGGATGATCATCGCTCATTTTTTAGAGACAATGCCTAATATCTAGCAATGTCTTTAAAAAAAGTTCCTTTTGGGAACCAAACTGCCAGTTGAATGTCTAAGCATGTAGAAAATAATTTTGGACAGGATACTAAAAATGGAATTATGCTTTGTACAACTGCGATTATTTTTAATACCCCGATCATTTTTGATCGATATTTACAGATGGAACTATGAGCACTCGAAGCATACCCAGACTAGACGACACAACTTTTACACGACAAGAAGTACTGAATGCTCTAAAGAGCAAACACTCTCTATCAGGAAGCGACTTACGTGGTTTAGACCTCAGCGCCTTAGATTTTTCTGGAGTCGATCTGAGTTACTGCAAGCTTGCCGAATGCAACCTCAGCAAGTGCAACCTTCAAAAGGCCAACCTATCACACGCTTCTCTTTGGAAAGCGAATCTAAAACGGGCCAATCTGACTCAGGCTGTACTTATCGAAACCGATCTAGAATGGTGCAATCTAGATGGAACCACCCTTCATCAAGCGGTCATTCAGAGAACTCTTCTTCCACTGCAAATTTTGACCAAGGAAGAAATCGACAATGCCATTCTGAATGGCAAGCAGATCCGCATGCCAAGCAAAGGCTGGTAAAATCAAATACAGCGACAGAAGCCAATCCCCTCACCTTCAATGCTGACACCTCCACAACCAGTTTGACGTATGAAGATCCGTCCGCGGATGAACAACATCAGAATTCGGAAGCGAAGAGTGACGTCACCTCCTTAGAACGTACTATTAAATGCTCAGAGCAATCCGATGTAGATCGGTTACATTCTGTGGAACGTGATACCACTCAGGGAGTCAAGATGTTGGACGAAGATCTGGTTCAGCTTTTACAAAATGGACAAAGAGAAGCGTTTACGACGCTCGTTTCAAAGTGGCAAGACCGTATCTTCACCTTTTGTTATCGACAGTTAAGAGAAACGTCCCTTGCTGAGGAGGCTACGCAAGATGTATTTGTCAAAGTGTACACCTCCATCCACAATTTTCGAAAGGAATCTAAATTTTCGACATGGTTGTATCGAATTGCTACAAATCACTGTATCAACTTAAACAATCGTCATCATCGAAGGCATCGAAATCAACATCAGTCCTTCGATGAAATGCACACTCAACCAGCGGAAGAACATACGCCGCTGCAACAGCTTGAAAGAAGAGACTTTGAACAGCAACTCCAACAGGCTCTCCATCAACTCCCCGAAGAACATCGTGTGTTGTTGATACTTCGAGACATTCAAGATTGCTCGTACGAAGAGATCTCTGAGATCACACAGTTGAATATCGGTACCATCAAAAGTCGCATCCACAGAGGACGACACAATCTACGACAAATCCTAAATGGAGGACAAGAGTCATGAATAAGTTTCTCTTAAAAAATCGGCTCCACGACTATGTCGATGGAGAACTGCCTTCTGATGAGCGAAAAGAAGTGGAAGCCGCATTAAATCAACATCCCGATTTGATGAAAGAGGTCGAAGATATTCAAGGACAGCGAAGCAGCATGCTCAACATTGGTCAGCTCAAAGCACCTGACAGTTTGCTTGACAATATTTTAATGGACATTGAATCGATTCCTGTTGCTGCAAACAAACCTCGTAGCAAACAGTATCTTCCATTTGTCACAATCGCGGCGGCTGCACTGATCGCTTGGATGCTCATCCCCACTACAAAAATAGATATCGAGTCTCCCGCAG
>CAJWHX010000273.1 GCA_913040875.1 uncultured Pseudomonadota bacterium
CTCGCTCTCAGCCCCTGTGTCACCCTGTGAATCCATCATCCACTCTCAACTTTGACATAGGGAGATTATTGGAAGTTTTAGGGTGACTTGGGTGTCGATTTGTGATTTGTAGGCTGGTTGATGGAGCAGTTGGTTTTTTGGATGATGGATTCACGGGATGTAGTTACTGGAGCTTACACTGTCGGATGAAAGGTGTTGGTTGATTGGTGGTTGATATAGCCGTTGGTGTTTTCGGCGATGGTGTGAATTGTGAGGCAATCTGGTGGTTGAAAATGAACGTAAAAAACAGAAGGGTCTCGATTTAAATCGACACCCTTAGATTCTACGACTGATTACTTTTTAGAGACCAGTCCTATATTTCGGGATTCAATCCCGACTTCTCGAAATCCGATTATGGTTGAGCACCCTCATTGATCCATTGTTCTACAACGGAGGTATTGGAAGGGTTCGTATACCCACTCATCGAACTCCCGGCGCTTGCTGTACCCGACATTTTCTGGTAAAAGTAGGACCCAGAAGCATCACCACTCACAATCATCGGAGTATTTGCAGACGCATTGTTTCCTCTGAAGTCACCAGACATTGAAGACGTCAATACAGAGTACGAAGACAAGAATTCACCACCGTGACACCCCATACAAGAGCCTATAACTGGAGCCACGTCAGCAGCGTACGACAACGCAGGTGGTGGTGGAGGAGGACATGTATCATTGACCATCCCGGGAGTCCCGAGATCACTGTTAACAGTCCCAACTGTGACTGAAATTGACGACGTCCCTTCACACCAATTGGCACCATCATCGTTGTCTGTAGCATTGATATAGCTAGGATCAAGACTCATAGACTCACCAGTTGGATCGGGAAATGTCGTTCCGTTATCCCACTCAATACTGTCAAGGACATCTGTAGCATTGTGAAGCATCAGTTCGTCTGAACCATTACCAAGACTCATGTCTGTATACTCATAGTCTACTGTAACGCCACCGTTGATGGTTGTATCTGCACTGATGCCAAATACGATATAACCACCTGCTGGAATCAGTAACTGACCGGATACAGTGAAACTATCTTGATTCGAACCAGCCTCGTCGGTCACCATCAACCCATCCAAGTCTATTTCCATATTGGTATTGTTATAGACCTCAAACCATTCACCAACAGCATCATCAACACTACAGCCGCCGCTACCGTTGTTCGCATTCAAATCAAATGTACAAGGATTTTGCATCACTTCCGTAATTACCAAATCACCAGCACTCAACGAATCAACAGCATTTCCAGCATCCACGTAGTCCTCATCGATGTCTCCATCACAGTCGTTGTCTACACCATCCTGAGTGTCATCTGATGCACCAGAAAAGATCGCCGAGTCTGCATCATTACAGTCCCCTTCATTTTCTGTTTGACCATCACCATCATCATCTACATCTAAAGGATCTGGCTCTTGAGTATCGGTATCATCGGTGTCATCGGTATCGGTGTCAGTATCCTCAGTGTCATCGGTATCATCGGTATCTGTATCGTCTGTGTCATCGGTATCGGTGTCAGTATCCTCGGTGTCATCGGTATCATCAGTGTCCCCTGTATCTTCCACTGCAGTGTCGTCAATGACAGCAGTATCAACGGGTTCTTCGGTATCTTTGTCTCCACAAGCTATGAAAACGACAGACCCGAATAGGAATAAAGAAATATTGCGCATAAATTCTCCTAATCGAAGGGTTATAATATTGATTGCGAGACCATCATAACATTTAATCGATTGTAAATTCAATCTTCTGACTCATCTCACATCTATGCATCCACTTTTGACCATCCTATTGCAAATCGTCACCTTACCACTCCTAGGATGTTGGTTTGGCTTTTCACTATGGGCATTGATCTTTGGAATGACCTTTACAGGTGGGCTTGGATTGCTTGTCACTCCTCTATTGTTGCAGCCTTGGTTGCCAAAGACTCTTTCCCTACGATGGAATCTATGGGGAACCATTATTCCTCTCTTGATGTGGCAGATCGGATGGAAAGAATATCGAACTCAGCGGATGAATTTTGGGTGCACTGCCCATCAGATTTATCATACTTTACATACAGACATCCCCAATTGGTGCCCAGTCCGATATCAAACCTCGATCGACAGTTGGGAGCCTATCTCTTTATATAAACCAAGTGAACGGGTTGCCATATGGATACATCATCTGGGAGAAAGTTGGTACGTCTATTCGATTGGATTCAAACAACGATCGAAACAACTACGCAGATTGCACACGTCCTTACCAACGCTTCCCTCTACTGGTCCTTTACCCCCCAAAAGTCTCCGAGCAGCTTGTAACCCACAAGGCCCAAAATCTGGAACACTCATCCAATTACAATCGGTCAAACTGACCTCGACAAAAGGATGGCTACAATGGCGACTTAACAATATCGATACCCTCTCTGAGTTGGAAAGTTGGGAGCAACTTCAACAGCCGCTACTGGATGCACCAGCAGAACAGTCTACCGCCGCACATTCGATACTCCGCCCTCGCTCAACAGTCTCCCTCAATAAAACTCGAACTGAAAACATCTGGAGTGTGACACAACCTGTCCTTCATACAATCACATCAGCCCAATATTATCAGCCCTTAGGAGTGATTCGTTCCGTATCCATTCCGATAGACAACAGTATGTACTGTGGCCTTCAAATGGAAGGGTGGCTGTTTCCATACCGAGAGATTTGGAATTGGGAAGAAGCCTCGAGAAATTTTTAACAGTTCTCATCCAGTAAAATAATCAAAAAACTTAAATCTACCTTGCACACTGGATCTTCATCCGATAACAATAGCCGAAAATAAAATTTAGAACGCGTGGACTTTCAATGCAAAACTGGCACTATGACTACAACAAAATCATTGAAAAAATGGACCGTTTTGCTCTTCAAATTGCCAATGCTGCATTTAGTCAAGTCTGGACATACACCAAGACAATGATCTCTGCTCATGCTCTTGCGATTCGACCAGACGATATGAGTGAAGAGGAGGCCACCTCTCTAGCGTGGAGTCAATTCGAGTCTACATTTGATGAACATGAAGACGATTCCATCTTGTCGTTGGCAGGAATTGTCATTCACCTTGTAAATTCGGTTCCTCTCGGTAAGACTTTGGCATTTCATGACACAATTGAAATCGGTTTTGCGATGGCTAGAGGATTTTCTGAGTCCGAAGCCATCGCTGAACAAAAGAACATTGCACAAGAAGTCAATGCATTCATCTTGAATGCACAACTGCGCCCCTGCACTCTAAGTGTCATCAATGGTGGAAGAACTTTATAATTGAACGACTCGAACATCACCAAGTGGTGCAAAACTTAAGACCATCGGTCCACCAACTTTGGGAGCACATCCAAGTGCAGTGATAATGTGGAAGTGATTTCTCGAAGCGATTTTCGACGTAATAATTGAACCGTGGAATCCATCCCTACGTCAAAGAATTGGTTCGTACAGGAGTATTCTTGTTCATTACGATTGCTCTCATGCTCATTAATGCAGACATTGATTGAGAGTCAGAAGATATTATAAGAGATAACTTCGTAAGTTCAGAGCCATCAGAATTGGATAGAATGCACCCGGCATCCGAATCTATACTCAGACAAAACCAGAGGCTTCACTGGCCGCACGATGCTCAGGATCAGCTGCGTTCAAACATCGAACGAGCTGCTTTAAGGGAACTGATAATGGAAGAATTGTTCGAGTTAGAAGCATATCAGTTTGCAACCGATCTCCGATAACTGTCGGGGCAAATGGAGAATAAAACGCGCCCATTCTAGTCAGGGTTAAATCCGCAGGGAGCACTTCCCAACCCACTTTTACACCCATTACATTCCGCTGGGCTTCACCACGCTGAACCATAGTCCTGGCAATGTGATCAGAATCGATCAGGCCCAATTTCAGCATCCATTTACGCATGACATCATCATGCGCCTCTCGCTCTGCATTGGTCAGAAATGTCCGTGTACTGGAAATACGAATGGACACTCCCTGCTCAACCAACCAAGGGATCCCTCGAATGGAACGACGAAAGCTTCCCTCTCCACGCTGAGCATCATGAATCTCAGGATTCGGATCATCCACTGATATCTGAATCTGGACGGGTAGATCTTTACTCCGAACCAGTCCTTCTCGTATCGATGAACGGGTTAGCATTGTTCCATTGGTCAATACAATAACTGGTAAATACATGGCAATCTCTGCCAACAATTCGGGTAGCCAAGGTTGTAAAAATGGTTCGCCTCCGGTAATACCAACCGATGTAAACCCCAATTCTTTCGCTTGACGTACGGCCTCTAGCATTTGGATCTTGGTCAGTCCTCGTACCAGACTTCTTGGACTGGAAGCCGTCAAACAGTACCGACATTCTAGATTACAGTGGTAATTCGAGTACAACCAAAGTCGACCGGATGACCGCCCTTCTGCAACAAGACGTACAAATTCTTCTCTCACAACCAGTCCTGCCGGTCCAACCAATCTACATGGACTTGTGCTGTTGGTATATCCAGAGCAATGCAGTATCGATTGAGCATAATCGTGGTGCCAACCAACATGGTCATCTCAACGATTTCAAACTCCATCCAGTCATTTTTAAGGGTTCTCATTGCCTTATTTGTCTGCATGACATCAATCTTTCCAGCACCAACCGCAAGAACATAGGTCCACAAAGAAAGTTCTTTGTCAGCAAACTCACCGGTATTCTCTTTGGCTCCTCGAAGAACACGCAGTTCATCCTGAGACAACCCTTCTCTAGAGGCAACGACGGTGTGCGTGTCTGTACAATATCGACACCCTTGAAGTGCACTCACACCCAAAATCACCATCTCTTTATGGCGCATTGAAAGTGCAGATGGACCGAACTGTTGGGCAATCATTGGCATTACAACTTGCAACAACTCTGGAACATGAGCCATGGTACCCACAAGTGGACCGGTCGACTCGGAAAAGAACTCTCGTACAGACAATGGAGCCTGTTCAAGTGTCAAAGATTCTACGTTCACTGCGACTCCCAAGCATCATACAGACATTCTATTATCTTAAAAATCATTGCTGGGCAGATAGATTGACCGAAATGAGTCGAATATCATCCAGATGATGATATCTATTGTACACAAAAGAGTACCCGCAGACATTGCACAAGTCCTCTATGAAGGCTTAGGAAACCCTTCAAACCTTCAACCTTCTATAGTGTCGAAATTCTATCGATAGTGTCGAAATGAAGCAATAACTTTCCCGCAGATACCCGCCTC
>CAJWHX010000274.1 GCA_913040875.1 uncultured Pseudomonadota bacterium
ATCCAGAAGCGTTCGCACTGAGAGCAGTGTTGGAGTAAGTGGGATCTGGGGATAGCACCACGGTTGGTTGAGATGGTGGTGTGTTCACTCGGAAAGTAATCAGATCTTCTGCGACAAGTCCGTTGGAATCTACAACAGAAAAGGTCACAGAATGAACACCGGCTGATATTGTGCTGCTTGGAAACTGAGAGATACCAGATGAATTGGCACTGCCCGAAAATAGTTCACCGTCGATGCTACTCGTCCAAGTGGTTTGCAATGTGTTGACGGCATCTTCGCCATCGGTAACAGTCCCTTGAAATACAACTAAGTCACCGATGTCGTAGATATCTCCATTGGTAGGGCTGTCTATGGTTGCAGTCGGTGGTTCACCAACGTGCAAGAATCTAGTGTCTTGACATATAGCACCCACTTCATCGGTAACTTGAAGCGTGATGACGTGCGTATTTGCTGAGAAACCAGAATACGAAAAGGAGAGGTTGCCAGCTGAGTTCATCGAACCTGTACCCAAGACCCCATCTTGATCAGATAGCCACTGCACTTGGAGATCGGTACTGGGTAGATCTGCATCGGTTGCAGTACCCGTGAACAATACGGTTTCTCCTAGCAAAACGGTTTGCTGATCTTCTGGGGAGAGGATTTGACACTCGGGTACATTGTTTTCACCCCCGACCTGAATCACGACTTCCTCAACGGTTGTTTTTCCAGCTGTGTCCGTGACCGAAAGTTCGATGGCATGTTGTCCCTCTGACAAATAGGTATAGTCAGATATCTCTCCGGAAGAATCCGGGATGGTGTTCAAAACGAGGGTGCCGTCAATATTTGAAGACCATTCAATGGTGAGATCTTCTACGGCATCTTCGAGGTCTTCCACCATAGCGGAGAATTGAATTAGGTCACTAGAATAGTTTTGCTGACTGGGCACCGGAGTCAAAATGACGGCGACGGGTGCTTCCGTTGGATTGACGGTAATTGAAATTTCCTCCATGGCTCCCGAACCTTGTGGGTCTCTCACGGTAGCGATAATCGAAGAGTCTTCCGGTGTGAATACGGCTTCGCAAAATGCATCCCCTGCAGGACTTGGGATACTCCAGTCACAGACAATTTCATCTCCAACGTACCAAGCTACTTGTAAATCTTCAAATGCATCGTCATCATCAGATACCTGTGCCCGAAAGTTCTCGATGTATCCCTCTTGAAGGCTTGCCCCATCTGAATGTGAAACGATACTGATTGTCGGTGCGATATTCTGTTGTTTTTCAATGACGCTTTCTCCCGTGCACGCAAGCAGGGCAATGAGACTTGAAAATCTGATCATGAGTTCTCCATTGTATAAAGATGACAGTACAAATCATTCTATACATGTTGTATGTGTCTTGCAATACGATTCCAATAGTCCAACGGTATGTTTGAATGACTACTATGATCGTAAAGTCAGTGCACGAAGAAATCTTTAATACGGACTGGTTTGAGATGCATCAGGGTAACAGTTGCAATTTTCAATCACGGACGTGAGTATTGTGGCATGAAAATATGGATCGTTTACCATCTCCTTTTCTGCAGGTGTCAGGTGTTGCAACGTATAGATTGGATCATCCCAAAATTGTTTGAGTGCAACGAGACTACAACCAGAATTTTCCCAAGCTTTTTCGAAGTCGTCTACCATAGGAAATGGATCAAAACCGGATGAAGGTTCTACAGCAACTCTATGACGAAACAACAACTGTTCACCTGCTAACATTAACATACTGCATTCATTAAATCTTCGGTTACCAGATGAGTAGAATTGTTTTATTGCACCGCCATCATCGTAAGACAGATAGAGTTGGTGTCCAAAGATACACATTGATTTTGCAAGGTCAGTGTCCTTAGACGATATCGGAGACCAAGATTCCGCGGGAAGGATTCCTTGCAGTACGGCAACTTCATAGGCTTCTCGTTCCATATTCAGCAAGTGGATACCCATTGCAGAGAATATGAAGACCTCCGTTCCTTGATACAATCGAGCGAGGTGACGGACCTCTTTTAATGCAGGGAGAACGTCTTCATTTTGAATCCCTGTTGCCAACCGGACCTTAGCGACGGCTAATAATCCTTTAACAAAAGGAATGGGCATCTCTGCCGGGGGCATTGTGGGAGGAGTCGACAGCAGTTCTGAATATGGTCCAGAAGATGTGGGATCCCAGTAGTCAAAGTTGAGTAAGCGGTTCAACAAATCATCTTCGGGGTACGCTTGGATATCCAAGGTGCTGAACTCGCTGTCACTGATCAATGCATGCTGTTCATCGGATAGACTGTTCCACCAAGTCTCTTGGTCGGGCTCAGAGTGACCTTCGTCGAGTGGTATATAAGGATTGAGGATTGTCCCTGCATCTGTAGTGCTTCCAGGTGGAAAAAATGCATCGATCGTCGAAATGTGATCAAAGTCTGTCAAGAGTGTGCGCAGTGCGGTCGGATGATAATGAAGATCCTTTACGTTGTAGGCTGAGACGGATTGTAATAGGAATATGCCTATACCCCCAATAAGTGCACCGACTCCAACCAGTACTAGTACAATATACAAAATCCGTTTCATGTTTAAACCTTGAAATGGGGGCAGGCAAATGATGCTGTGATCATCGTGAGAAGAACAAAATGGGTCTTTAAAAGTAGGATGAACAGGCTTTTAGATTTAAGAAGCCTGTGTTTCCATCGGACCTAAGTACCCCATCACCATCCCATTCAGGTTGAATATTCTTATCATCAAGTAAAGTGGGGAATAATAAGGGACTCAGAATCCATCCTTTTATTGAACGCCGATTCAACTATATCAGATTGTTGGATATATTTTATACATACACATGTGAGAATGGATTTGAGCAGACCATAGATTGGCTATTGAAGACTCTCTTCTGTCTAAGAAACATTCTGGCAATAGTACAGAGCCATGTGATTACGATACAACCATTTGGAATTGGTTTATTTAAGAACACTATGTACAGTGTACAGTTGGGATTTTTAGAGGGTGTATACTTCAGAAATCTACTTTTAAAGTATAAATGCACGAGGTGAGATTTTGGATGAAGAACAATTATTATCAAATCCATTGACATAAAATAAAATCAAAAAATAGCTGCGTGATCACTGTGGACTGTCGGATGACCAATGTGATCGACCATCCGTCGGTATGGATTATAGATTCTTCAATATGTGCATAGTATACATATATACACATAATTTATTCGTCCCTATAACTTAGAGGTATGTATTTATGGGATGGTGATAGAATATGTAAGTGTAGACGTTTCATCAAGGTGAGAACATAATATGTCGACATGGCAAAATACATTGGCTCAAATAATTATGCAGCGAGAGTACTCCACACAGCAGAGCCTTGTGGATGCCCTAGGAGAGGTTGGATTCAGCGTTAATCAAGGCACTGTTTCTCGCGAGCTCAAGCGAATAGGGGTGCGTAAAGTTGGGGGCGTATATCGTTTGGGTGCCCGAATGAAACATGGTGTTCCCATCCATTCAATCGCCGTCATCGCGACTGGAACGATGGCTGTATTGAAGACTCAACCGGCGTTTGCGGCTGTCCTTGCTCACCGTATTGATTTTGGTGAGATTCCAGGTGTTTTGGGAACCATTGCCGGTGATGATACCGTGTTTGCAGCCCTGTTTGATCATTCTGCATATGGTCGTCTATGTGATTTTTTAGGCTACTCAGAATAGCCCAATCCATTAAATAAAGGATGTTTGTTGCTCGGATGTCAATGGGACAGAATTCATCGTTGAAGACATCAACGATTGAGAACTTATTGCCGAGCCTCTAACAAAAATTCGATAATTCTAGGATTGGTACCACCGTCAATATCTGGTGGCACTTCATGTCCTATATCGTTCATTCGGTAATGAATGACACGCCGACCGTTGGAACAGTTTTCCCATTCCATCTTGACATGAGCACCCACATCTATCTCTGTAGGAGTCTCATCGCATCCATTGTGAGCAGCCCATGTGGCGGCACTTTCTTCTGCCGGCATGAAATCGTGTCCCAGTACGCCAATCCCACCTTCATATGGACACGCGTTGTCTTCGGTGCCCATAAATTGCATGACTGAGAGCGGTGCGCCATCGGGTTGTGGTTGATTTTCATACAATAGTTGGGACACCTGAGGTACAATCGCGACAAACAGGTCTGACTCAATGCCAATTTTGTGTGTCAGTGCAGATCCGTTGGAAAAGCCTGTACCAACTGGCTTAGAAACATCTACACCAGGAGTATCTTCCAATAAATCCATCATCATACGGACAAACTCAACGTCATCAGCCTTCGAATCTTCTCGTCCGATATTCCAAGAGTTTTCAATTCCGTTCGGATAGACTCCAATAAATTCACTACTTTCGATACTTGGTGCATATTGTTCAATGAATTGAGATCCATTTCCACCGGCCCCGTGAAAAGCAAAAAGTAAAGGTGTACTCCCAGAGCCGTCGAAATCTCTAGAGACATGGACTAGGAAGCTGCGTTCTACCATTTCACCTTCAACTTCTTGTTCAACGAAGATTTCGTTGACACCCGGTTCGAGGTCCAAAACGGTTTGGGACTCTTCTTGTTCTTCAGTATCCTCTGTGTCCTCTGTATCTTGTGTCTCTTCTTCTTGAGCAGTATCCTCTACTGTTTTTGTTCCTGTGCAGGCAGTGAGAAGACCAATGAGTGTGAGCCATGGGGTCATAATGTTCTCCAGTGTGATTTTGTGGTCCAGTATACTCGATGTGGGTTAGGAAGTGACTGCCAAAATGATTTGTAACTTGAGTCTATGGCAATTAATTTCAATGTGCATCTAAGTCCAAGAGAGATAGAGTGGAAAGTTCGGCATGGATTTCAATCGCCTCCATTTGCGCCGTCGGTGCAATGTCACCGGGGCCCAGTTTGGCCGTTGTGATTCGCAATACAATTGCCGGTGGTCGATTGCAAGGTGTACTGACTGGCGTGGGTCATGCACTCGGTGTGGGGTGCCGGCCAGATGGCCTGGACCAAGTCGGTGGTGGTGGTCGATGGCGACGTGCCCGTCCACGATGAGGAGGCGGTGATCGAGACGATCATGCGTCGTTGTGATTTCCGCCGGGACCTCGAGTTCGTTCGCGGCCCCTTGGACATCCTCGACCATTCCGCGCCGGGGATCGGGGCGGGCATGAAGATCGGGTTCGATGCGACCGTCAGGATGCCCGGGGAGGAGACCGGAGAAGTGGGGCTCGAACCA
>CAJWHX010000275.1 GCA_913040875.1 uncultured Pseudomonadota bacterium
ACACCCATCAGACAAATCTTGTTGGGTTCGGCACATGTTTCGGAATCTGGACAGTGATTTTTTTGTGTCGATATAAACAGTTCCAATCCGGCGCGTCTAGCAAAGAGTCGTTTGCCGTTGGTCAAAATGTAATTGATCTTTGGAGCATCTGGCTCGCCCATTTCTTTCACCCATTCAAAAATTTGATTGAGGGCTTCGTGTTGAGCTTCAACAGCCGTTTGAATCGGTCCATCACACTTCCCATCAGGGGAGCACCCTCGTCGGACCATTGCCGACAGCAGAAAGTAAAAGATGGTCTCCGAATCTGTATTGCCAAACAGCACTCGTTGATAGACGGGCAAAATCTTCGCTTGCATGCGTTCTTTAATCTTATCAAAGCCAAATATGGTGCCATTGTGGGCAAAAATCCACGAACCATACCTGAATGGATGGGAATTAATGGGATCAATTGATCCGACGGTTGCTTTACGTATGTGCACCAATAGAGTGTTGGATCGCAACCCTTCACTAAATCGACGAAAGGAGTCGTCCTGAGCTGCGCCTTTGGATGTTCTGAACAAATATGGGTCGTCGTCAATGAAATACCCAATCCCCCAACCGTCAGAATGGTACGACGCTTGATTTGCCATCGCATTTTCAGCGACAACTAAGGAACGGTGCGCTCTACTCTCTACATTGGATCGAAATCCAAACAATCGACACATGATATTGCTCTCCTGATACACCCTATAATAATCAAAATAATTATTGTCGAGAATCTATTTATTGAGATCATGCGCACTCGAGTGCTTAGTTTGTCGAAGGGAATGAAAACAAGATATAGGAGATTCATGTTGAATCTTGGTCTGTGGGAAATGTTGATGGTAGCTGGAGTAGCACTTGTCTTTGTTGGACCAGAGCGCTTACCAGAAATGCTTCGTTTTTTGGGCCGTAGCTACGGAAAGCTTCGGGCGATGACCTATGATATCCGCCGCGAATTTACAATTGAGGTCGACAAAGCCGTCGCTGAAGAACGCTCCAGAGTCATGCAAGAACGACGGGAAGAGATGCGTCGCAGGATTGAAGAAGAGCGAAAAAGAAAGGCTGAAGCGGCTGGTGAGACGTTTGAAGAGGAACCTGAATATGTGCCTTTCGATATGGAGCCTCAACAAAAAGTGCCTGAAACACCCAGTGAGTCAGCGACTAGCAACACGGATGTGGATCCGACATGACGGCTTCCAAAACCCCAAACGATCGTGATCTTCCGATCCTTGAACACCTCGTCGAACTCCGGAATCGAGTCGTTTGGAGTGCTCTTGCGACCCTCATCGCTGTCGCTGTATGTTTTGCCTATGTGGGCCCCATTTGGGATTTTCTGGTGGCCCCACTCAACCAGGCTCTCGAAGCAACAGGAAAAGGCTCTCTAGCGACACATGATATCTTTGAAGGGATCATCACTCAACTAAAAGTCAGTATCTTAGCCGGTGTACTGTGCGCGTCTCCGGTGATCTTCTATCAAATGTGGAAGTTTATCTTTCCGGCTCTAACCGAACAGGAAGCCACTTTGGTACTTCCAGTATCCTTTGCATCAACGGTCCTTTTTGCTGGTGGGGTCACCTTTGGCTATTCGGTTATCTTTCAATACCTGTTTCCATTTGCGCTTGAAGTCACTGCTGACAATGTAGAAGCCGTCCTGTCGATAAACTCGTACTTGGGGACCTCAACAAAGCTGCTGTTGGCATTTGGAATTTCTTTCCAACTCCCGGTGATCGTCTTTATGCTGGCGAAACTTGGCATGATTCATCATCGAGACATGATGAAGTTCTTCCGATATGCCGTTGTGATCATCTTGATTTTGTCCGCACTGCTCACTCCGCCTGACCCACTATCTCAAATGTTGATGGCGATTCCACTAATTGGTCTGTATGGTGTGAGTATTATCGTAGCGTTAATATTCAGTACCAAAGAATTGGATGTTGCTGAAACATCAGAGCCTTAATTACCGATCCAACCGTCAAGCAATTAACGACGGATGGAAAGGGTAGGACTGCTATACTCGACATCTTTTGAGTCTGAAATCGGATTTTTTCGAAGATCCAGTTCTTCTAGACTGATTGGCAATATTTCCTCTGACGGCATTTCTGTCAACTGATTGCTTTTGAGGAGTAAATTACGGAGACGAGATAGCTTGTACAAGGCTGGCGGAATGATGGCAATGTCGTTGTGTCGTAGATCCAATCGCCACAATGAAGGCAACTCAAATACCTGCTCGGGTATTTCAGTAAGAGACTGGTATTGCAAGTCGAGAACTTCTAGATGCACAAACTCACCAAACGAATCCTTCCAACGTTCACATTGTGCAATATCGATGGCCAACGTTCTTGCGGAGACAGGAGGCTGCTCAATGT
This sequence comes from uncultured Pseudomonadota bacterium, assembly GCA_913040875.1. The sequence goes on from CAJWHX010000275.1 coordinate 2,388, forward strand.
CTAGACCTTTGATATCAAGATACCTCAACGGTTGTGACAATAAGACCTCTGGTAATTCCTTTACCATACTGTTCGAGAGATTCAATCGAATCAATGATCGCAATACAGCTATATTCTCTGGGATGATTGACAACCCAGTATTGGAAAAGTCCAATATCCGGATCCTTTCGGCAGGCATTGTACCCTCTTCCACACAGTCGCACACAAACTGCAGCATGTCATTGATGATAGATGGATGGTGCCAATTCATTCCTTTCAGATATTGAACTTCAATATTGGTCTCATGCAGTTCCATATCCGTACACTTCGTCCAGATTTCAGGTGCCAAAGATGCAATCGGGGAATTGGTGACATCAATATGTGCAATCGGGAACGCTGCCAACCATGCTGGCAAAGAAGTGATGTGTGTCGACACCAAAGACAATCCCTCCAAATTGGGCCACTCTTTGATCACTTCTGGAATTTCAGTAATGGTCGAGTGGTCGAGAGACAGCTGTCGTATCTGGGAAATATCCAGCATTCCCTGCTCATGCTGTACAAGAGCCACCTTTAAGATGTGAGGCACAACATTGCTCTCAACTCTGGCAGGACGTCCCCCGACTAAACGGCGCCATGTTCTATCGTCGTGATCATATTCCAATCTTGCCAACGTGTGAGATTGATTGCTCAAGTGCAATACGTTCGGTGCCACATGCGGTTTAAATTTGATATCGATATAAGCCGTCAATCCAGTCTCTAGTGCGCTCAATTGCTTCTCGTCTTCATCATCCCCAAAGAAGACCTGCCAGATATCCACGACTCCGTCTTTAAATTTATCCAGCATCCCAACCAAATCACCTCTCTTTCGTTTGATGCCTTTTTTGTATTGATTGCTAAGTTGCAACCACTCCAACGCACCATTCTCCTTGTGTGTGTCAACGTATGCTTCATCGACAGCAGAAGCATCGTCGATGGATGGCCATAGGTTTGCGCCCACTAATTTTTCACAGGCAGAATCCGACAAAACATTCAACCACACATCGATACGTTCAAGCGACCCCTTGAAAATATTGCGAGGCAATCTGGAAATTTCATTGTTGGAGACATCCAAGGTTCTGAGATTTGGCAATTGATACAATTCAGAGGGGATGCGCTGAACTAAGCACGATTGTAACGATACCTCTTCGAGTTTTGTAAGTCTGGTAAACCCAGTGTGACCTTCCAACGCACGATGAACCACATGAAACAATTCTAGATTTGGAAACACTGCCGCCACAGACTGAATATCGAGTGTTTTTCCACCCGACAACTTCCGGGTGACCACCTGAGAATAGCAGCAGTCTTTCAAAATCTCCACATCAAAAAGACACAACGAAATAGACCGAAGCCTCGGCAAATCAAATACCCACCCCCAAGAAACCGGTTCTGGTTCTTGAACCGGTACAGCTGAACTGACCGGAATACTGCCTGAAGTGCTAACGGAACGGATTATCGATGGTCCTGAAATTGGTGCCGGATTCCATGTCATCATTGGATTTGTAATTGTGAAACGATCTTGCTGATCACGCAGCTCTTGTGCGCGAGAGAGACTATCTGTCATCCATTGTCTTTCAATCTTTTGCACAAAACCAAAATCCAGTGTCCGTAATCCTCTCAACGATTGAAAACTCTCTTTGTACAGCGCATAAGTTTGATCAGAAAATTCAACGGTCTCCAGCGCACACTTCAGGGTTTCCACTTGCTGCTCATGGATGGGTGAAAACGTAATTTTCTGTATCGGATTCCGTGACAGTTCTAGATGTCGCAACGAAGAAAACCCAAGAGAGAAATCCACATGACTCAAATCGTTATTGCTCAGCACCAAATGATCAACACTCCACTGTTCCAGTCCTAATGGTATATGCGTCAGATGGTTATTGGAGAGGTCTAAAAATTCGAGATGTAGACTCAACGCCTCCGGTGGAAATTCTGCACCTTGCCTCAACAATCCGGCGACGCTCACCCGGCGAACGTTCACAGCCCAACCCACTTCAAAATCAACCAGTCGAGCCAAGATCCACCAAGAAATGTACATCGCATGCGAAAACTGCCCCCCAGCCCAGCAGTACAGCTTCTGGAAGTCATCTACAGGTTGGGTTCTTGGCATACCGAATGCGTCAATCAATTCCTCTTCAGATGACACCAATACAACCAGCAACTCCAAAGCCTGTTTGATGTAACTCAAATCATGATGTCGCAATAATGTAATAATTTTCTGGTTCACGTCTCACCTCCAAGCTGTCTTGCACAGCCCGATATCTAGAATGTGGGAATGTCAAATTGTCGGGCTGTAAACTGAGGACGCACAGTATCATGAAAACATTGTACCCAGATGTCCCTGTACTGAACACCATCAATCAAACCAAACTGTTTTTCGGTATCAGACAATAGAGGGTCATGTTCCCCACTCGAGAAAGCCCTGTATATCTCACCAGTCCAACGAGCAAGGTTGTCTTGAATGTAGACGAATGCACTGGTGTATGTCTGATCCAGACCGCAATGACCAAGTAATCGTCGGTTGTTTGACGCATCCTGCAAGAGAATCTCATCCAGAACCTTCCACGCAAACGACCGGTGCACCTTTTCATCTCGAACAATACCTTGCAGAACCTGAACGGCACTTGGATCGGTTGCATTCGCCAACATTGCACCAAAAATAGGCACTGCGGAAGTCTCACCCACGACAAATGAACTGACAATAATATGCAGTGGATCCATGAGTCTAGGCAGTTCTGATCTCAGGTACACTTGTTCTGGGGCAATGGGAACCTCAACCCCCCAGTGCTGTAAACTTTCCAGACA
>CAJWHX010000276.1 GCA_913040875.1 uncultured Pseudomonadota bacterium
AGACTTACAGAATCTTCTCGAACTTCCCTCCGCTCACCAGCGGATGCAACGCCTCATCGAAGTTATTCAAAATAAGATGGAAGTCTTTGAGGTCGACAAGCGAATTCAAGATCGAGTCAAGCAACAGATGGATCGAAATCAAAAGGAGTATTACCTCAACGAAAAGATGAATGCCATCCAGAAGGAACTGGGTGAAGAAGATGGTCCATCAGAGTTTGTAGAGATGCAAGAGAAGATTACAGAGTCTAAGCTGCCTGAAGAAGCGCACGACAAAGCTGTACGCGAATTGAAACGACTTAAGAAGATGAGTCCGATGAGCGCAGAGGCTACAGTGTCTCGAACCTATCTGGATTGGATGACCAACTTACCATGGTACAAAGAAGCAGAGGAAAACTCAGATTTACAACATGCCAGAGAGGTTCTGGATGCCGAGCATTATGGACTAGAAGATGTAAAAGAACGCATATTGGAATATCTGGCTGTGCGGCAAGTGGCGCCGAAGGGGCGTTCCCCCATTTTGTGTTTGGCTGGTCCACCCGGAATTGGGAAGACGTCCTTGGCAAAATCGATAGCCGCAGCAACAGGTCGTCCGTATGTGAGACAAGCACTCGGTGGCGTGCGTGATGAATCTGAGATTCGAGGACATCGTAGGACGTACATAGGCTCCTTGCCAGGAAAGATTCTCCAGACTCTCAAGCGAGCAGGGGTAGTGAACCCAATTTTCTTGTTGGACGAGATTGATAAGATGAGTGGCGATTTTCGGCACGGTGATCCAGCAGCTGCTCTACTTGAGGCTCTTGATCCAGAGCAAAACAATTCCTTTAGAGATCACTACATCGACACCGATTATGATTTGAGCAAGGTGATGTTTGTGTGTACGGCAAACGATTTGCGGGCCATTCCAGGACCTCTACAAGATAGACTTGAGATTCTGGAATTGAGTTCGTATACTGAACCAGAGAAATTAGAAATCGCAATTCGCCATCTAATCCCGAAGCAAATTCAGCAGCACGGTATGGAAGAAACGGATGTTGCTTTCACCAGAGAAGCTTTGGTGAAAATGGTTCGATGTTATACCAAGGAGTCTGGAGTCCGAAATTTGGAGCGCCAGATTGCCAAAGTGTGTCGCAAGATAATTGTTCAGCGTTTGGAAAATCCGTCAGAGGATCCCGTGTCAGAACAGGTAACGAGCGAAAATGTAGAGAATTGGCTGGGCACACCAAAATTCTTAGACCGTGAAGTTCTGAGAGGTCCCGAGGTGGGTGTCATCAATGGTCTTGCAGTGACCCCATGGGGTGGCGAGCTATTGGAAATAGAAGTGGCATCATTTGATGGGAAAGGTGAAATCTTGCTCACCGGTAGGTTGGGTGACTGGCTTAAAGAGAGTGCTCGGGCCGCCTTATCCTGTATTCGCATGAGAACGGAAGAGTATGGGTTGGAGCCCGACTTCTATCAAAAGCAGGATATCCATGTACATTATCCAGGAAACCCACTGAAGACCGATGGTCCATCGGCTGGATTGGCCATGGCATGTGCGATGTTGTCCGCTTTGACAGGAAGACCACTTCGTGCAGATGTTGCTATGACAGGCGAGATTTCTCTGCGCGGTCGGGTACTGGCTATTGGAGGGGTAAAAGAAAAATTATTGGCCGCACACGCAAGGGGGATGAAGTTGTGTTTTTTACCTATAGAGAACCGTTCAAACCTTGATGATCTGCCAGATTTTGTGACGGAGTCAATGGAGATCCGCTGCGTCGAATCAATTGATGAAGTGTTACCGTTTGTCTTCTTGCAAGAAAAAGGATCGGAAGCAGAAAAAACGATTGTTTTACCTTGACGTTTAGTTGCCATTAAATTACATTGTTGAAGTGTTAAGAAAGATGCGTCCCATTATTTGGGCGTATAGCTCAGTTGGCTAGAGCATCAGTCTTACAAACTGAGGGTCCTTGGTTCAAGTCCAAGTACGCCCACCATCTTTGAAACGCGAATATTTGGTGCTGTAGTTAAGTTGGTTATAACGCCGGCCTGTCACGCCGGAGGCCGCGGGTTCGAGTCCCGTCAGCACCGCCACTTTAACCCCACATGTTATGTGGGGTTTCTTTGTTTTTTTGAGTGAATATTTTGTGGTACAGATAGATGTATCTCTTTCGATGAGAATGTCTGATTGATTCGGGTAACCACGTTTTCAAATGGGCAAACCCTGTATAAATTGGTTACAAGGACACCATGCTTTCATTCCTCCTCCTGTTACACACTGCTACGGCAGATGTTCCAAAGACAATCCCCTTGCCCCATATTCGAGGCAAAGAACTCTATGACGACTTGTGTTTTCAATGTCATGGTGCGAATGGCTTGGCGGATACACCTTTGGCGAAGTCGACCCATGCCCCTAAAATCGCGGGTCAGTTTTCAGATGGTGAGTACGCAGATGGAATTAATCTCGTTCAGGAAGGCGTAGGAGTGATGCCGGCATACGAAATGATAATAGACAAACACGATACCAAGCGTATTTTAATCTATTTAAGTGGGTTGGATCCAGAGACAGGCATCGATCCGAGGGTAAAACCAGAAGAGAACGATGAGGAACCGAAGAAGTCTAAGGGAAACTCCACGCTTAAATCAAATCAACCCTCGAAAAGAGATTCTCCCAAAAGGGAATCGGAGAGTAAGAAATGAGCATAGTACTGGCCGCATTGCTCGGATTTATTCAGGGCTTGACTGAGTTTTTGCCTGTATCCTCTTCCGGTCACCTAGTGGTATTTCAAAGCTGGCTTCACGAGGAGCATACACCAGTGGTGTTTGATTTGGTCTTGCACATTGGAACATTGCTCCCGATTGTATGGGTCTACAGAGATACCTTGGTTGAACTGATAAAAGGGGTCGTAAGCAAGCCGTTGGCTCCAGAAAATCGATTGGCAGTGTGGATTGTACTAGGGTCAGTACCGACAGCGATGATAGGACTGGCTTTTGAGGATTTGTTTGAACAGATTTTTCAAACCCCAAAGATGGTGGCCGGTGCGTTTTTTGTGACGGGTTCCTTTCTCTTTGCGACACAGTATTTGTCAGAGGGGAGCCGAGATGAGACGGCGATGACTTGGAAGGATGCATTGTTGATTGGTACGATTCAAGGATTGGCCATCACCCCAGGGATCTCCAGAAGTGGCTCTACCATAGCCATCGCGATGCTGTTGGGACTCAAGAGAGACTTGGCAGCGAAGTATTCCTTCTTGCTATCGATTCCTGCGATTGTGGGTGGATTTCTGTTGAAAGCAGATGAACTGACGGTGGATGCTTCTACGCTTCCATCACTCGGTGCAGGGTTTGTGGTATCGGCATTGAGTGGTTTGGTAGCCCTCAAGATATTGCTTAGACTGGTCAATTCCGGAGACTTTTCGAAGTTTGCCTATTATTTGTGGGCAATTGCATTGATTGGTTGGTTTGTTCTCTAGTAAGGAGGCTTGATCAATCGATACGGCCTCCAAGAGTCAACGGTTTTAGTCGTTGCGGTAGCTGATGTTGGGTATGAATTGAGTTCTGATGCAATGAGGGTTCGAGTCTATTGATTTGGTATGATGTCCATTTGTTTTTGGGTTATATCGAATGGTAATGTATCTCGGAGACTTCATGAACGATTTGACCATGCAAACGACGGTTCAACAAATTCTAGACAATATGCCGGAAGAGTGGGCTGTGTTGACCACACACAGACTCGATATTTACGATGAGTCCCAAGCCAAGTCGCAGTTTGTTGAGCGTTTGCAAACGTTGATAGATCAAGATGCTCTAGATACGGAATCTCTATCAGCACTTCCGACAGCATATGACTATGTTCGGCTGGGGCATCAGCTGTCTTCGGTTTTGGAATGGGCGATCGCTCATGAGTATCGAATCCATCATCGGCAGGTAATTTCCTTTGCATCGAAAACCATGCCACTGTTCGCAGTACTGAGAAGCAACGCGGTTCATGGACGCAATACCTTGGTCTATCATGATTGTGAGATTCCACAGGTCCTAACGATGTCAGAGATTGAGACGGTGTACGGGTATTCGGTAGAGTATATTCGTGTGGAGTCTCAATCTGAGATTCCGTCATATGAGGATGAGTTCGTTGTCTTTGTGACCGATAATCGGTTGATTGGTGATGAACAGCAGAAAACCGCAGATTGTACCATCAGTCTTGCATCTGACTTTGGTAGTGTACTTATGGTACATCCGAATGAAGGGTCAACCATCTCAACATGGATATCAGAAATTCAACATGTTCGCCGGCGTGAGTGTGTTGCCGTTACACCACCTTACGCAAAGCGAATGCTGCAAGAGTTGATTGGACATACGCCACCGGCATTGGAACTCATTACAGCAGAAGACTGGGCTAAGATTACGGATGCAGTACAGCAAAATATTGGTACAAGTGTACAGCCTCTCGTCGCAAGTAGTGGTTTGTCGACGCAGTACGCCATCATGATGGGGCTTCTCGACCATGCACGTCAGCATCACCCAGGTAAGCCGATTCACTTTCTGATTCCACCCAATTGTTATGGTGGCACAAATGATCAGGCTAGACGTGTTGCGGCTTTGTGTGAAGACGTATCGATAGTCGATCTTCCAGTCGATAGCGGACACAGCATGACCAAATCCCTCGAGCGACGGTTGTTAGAGGCGGCTGCGGCTAATGTTGTTCCGTATGTTTTGGTCGAAATACCAACAAATCCTCGTGTCGAAGTTCCGGATATGAATCATTTGGAGCGGGTCCTCGCTAAAACCCGTGTGACTTCGACAGGGGAGAAGGCTGTTCCACCACTGTTCATCATCGATCAAACATTTTGTCCAAACGTTCAACTGCTTAGTGAAGAGAGTCCATTGGCTAAGACTCAAACATTGGCTTATATCAGTGGGTCCAAGTTTCCGAGTGGCGGACGTTGTACGGGTGGGTTTGTTACCGCCAATCAACAGGGTGCTGGTGTGATGGACCATATAGCCAAGCATCTGAGGATCTGCGACAATCAAGCCACACCTCTTCAGATGAAGATATTAGCTGAAATGATGCCCAGCATGGCAGAGCGCATAGACAAGGCGTACTCTATGACCCGTCAGTTTGTCGATCACATTCGGGCAACTTTACCCAACACCAAGATTAGTTTCATTGACGATGAGTTGGTGTCCATGGGATTTACGCCATCGG
>CAJWHX010000277.1 GCA_913040875.1 uncultured Pseudomonadota bacterium
AAAGCTATTTATTTTTCTAACGGAACAAGATCAAATAAATGAGCATTCATCCATAAATGAACAGCGACACTAGCTGCGTAACCAATTAGTATAGCCCATGACCATTTAAGATGCTCAAAAAATGTATATATACCTCTGGCTTGTCCCATTTTACAAGGCTTTCCCAAATGTGGTAGTTGCCTAGGTACTTGTGCTGATTGTAGGGCGGGTCTAAGTAGGCAACGTCCGCCGAAATTTTGGCAGAATTTATGAGGGCATCTCCGTGATGGGCTTTGCAAGTTCGAGAAATCGGTGCGTCGTGGAGTACTGGCATGCGTAATGCTAGATCGTTAAAAGATCGACTGGCCCATTGTTTCAAGTAAGCCATTTGAATGCCACAGGTTGAGTCGACTCTGTCCGCAGCTTCCATCAGTGAAACAAGCAGGATGGCTTTCCGTTCCCAATCCAAATTCTGTGCTTCCAACCAATCTCGCATGGCATCCACTTTTGCACCATTTTGAGGCTGAAAGAATCGTGCCTCCTCGCAAAAATTTTTGGTAAAGTAGCCCGGTCTCGGTTCGACAGACGACATCTCTTTGAGTAGCTTGGAAACGTCAGGTGTCTGCTGTGTTCGATTGGCCTGTACATAGCACGTCGCAAGAGCATAGGCATAGGTGTTGAGATCGTTGGAAAACACCTGATAGCCGGCACCTTTTAGGTGGTGACCCACGCGAGATGTACCTGAAAAGAGGTCGACAACAGATCTTGTATTGGGGATGACAGACAGTACTTGCTCGATGGTGTCAAGGAGGGTGCGCTTGGATCCCAAGTATTTGATCACGACAAACTCCTGTGGTTTAACCCTTGCAAATTTTGATCAATGTCATAGGATAGCGAACAAAGAGTCGTTTGTCGATGTTTTGTCTACTTCAGTGGGAGAGAATGTGAACGTTTCAAAAAGTGTCTTGCGTCGTCTACCAAAAACCGATTTGCATCTTCATCTAGATGGATCGTTGAGGCTAGAAACACTGATTGAGCTCGCGAGAGAATATGAGATTGATTTGCCGGCATACACTCCGGAAGGTTTGAAGAAAACAGTCTTTAAACCACAGTACGCCGATTTAGGAGAGTATTTGCAGGGCTTTCAATACACCTGCGGAGTAATGCAGACTACACAAGCTTTGCATAGAGTGGCCTATGAACTCGCTTGGGACAACATCAACGAAGGTGTACGATACATCGAGGTCCGTTTTGCACCACTTCTTCACACCGTCAAAGGATTGGTGACAGAAGATATTCTTAAAGCAGTTTGTGCCGGATTGCAGCAAGCAGGAGATGAGTACAATGCAACCGAGCCAATTGTCTCCGGTGAGGAACCTCCATTTTATTTTGGAATCATCGCTTGTGCCATGCGGATGTTCAATGAGCACTTTCCTGGTTGGTACGGTGAGTTCTATCGAATGTTTAAGCAAACCAAGCGAAAGGATTTGTTCGAGTTGGCTTCTCTAGAGTTGGTGAAAGAGTGTGTGCGATGTCGCAATGAGTACAATTTGCCGATAGTCGGATTTGATCTGGCCGGTCAAGAAGATGGCTACCCCGCCAAATATCACAAGAAGGCGTTTGAATATGCCCATCAAAACTTTCTGCTCAAAACGGTCCACGCTGGGGAGGCTTTTGGTCCAGAGAGTATCTTTGAAGCGCTCAATATAGCGTATGCCGATCGACTGGGACATGGGTATCACTTGTTTTCGCCAGATAAAATCAGAACGAATAAAGTTCGAACACAGGCCCAAAAGGAGGCCTATGTAGAATCGCTGATTCACTATGTGTCCAATAGAAGACTCACCATAGAAGTCTGTATATCTTCAAATATGCAAACCAATCCAGAGATTCCTTCAGTCGCAGCACACCACTTTGGTAAAATGCTGGCTCACAAGATGTCGGTTTCTTTGTGTACAGACAATCGGTTGGTCTCCCATACAACCGTCACCGATGAGTATGCGCTTGCCTTGGAACACTTCGAGATTGATGCCAAGCAACTTAGAGATATCATCACCTACGGCTTTAAAAGATCCTTCTATGCGGGAACATATTTGGAAAAACGCCGATACATTCGTCAGTGCATCGATTATTTTGATCGGATTTGGGCCGAAGAGATGTCAGAGAAGTAGAACAATCAATAGTGCATGGAGTGCATGGAGTAATGATGCGATTGGAAATCGATACAGAGGCATACCTTCGACTGTTGGTAAAGAGGGACGCAGAGCGCATATTTCAGTTGGTAGAGCAGAACCGATCGTATTTGTCTGAGTGGCTTCCTTGGGTACCCAGCACAAAAGCAGTGGAAGACACACAGGGATTCTTAGAGATAGTAGAAGCGAATCATACCTCAAAGAAGGCTGTGCATTGTGGAATAATAGTACAAGATCAACTAGTGGGTTTGATTGGTTTACGGTTCAGTGAGGGAGACTATGTCGCCAATATAGGGTACTGGTTGAGTGAACATGTTTCAGGACAAGGATTGATGACCCGTTCTGTGCAGCAGTTGTGCCGGTATGGGTTTGACCAGTTGCATTTAGAACGCATAGAAATTCGTGCAGCCACCAGCAATCCAAGTAGTTGGAGTATTGCAGAAAGACTGGGGTTTACTCGAGAAGGGATTCTTCGACGATGTGAGCGGGTTTCGAATGGATTCTTTGACCACTACATGTACAGTTTGATTCGTACAGATGATGTAGATTGGCGATAGAGGTTACTTACCACCAAATAGCTTAGACCAAAATCCGCCCTTCTTTTCCTCTTTCGCGTTGCCACCTTTACCACCTTTCTTGGCACCAGGCTCTTGTCCACGGAGACGTTTCAGTTCCCGTTGTGCATCACTGTTGGATGGTTTGATTTTGAGTGCACGAGTGATGGCTCGCATCGCTTTGTCTTTATTGCCATTTTCACGATGGGCTTTGCCAAGGAGTACCCAAGCAGAGTCCAATTTGACCTCTTGATCTTCGTTGGCTTTTGTGACTTCAATGATCATTTCTAACCCTTCTTGAGCCGTCTCTTGGTTGGAACCTTTGTTTTGAATAAAGGTTGTGTATCCAAAATAAGCCTTAAACTCTAGGGAGTTAGGATCGTTTGTGTGGGCTTCTTTGAAGAAATCATGGGCGCGTCCAACTTGTCCTTGTTGAAAGAGTCGCTCACCTGTTTTGAAAGCCTCTTCAGCTTTCCACATGGCTTGCAGCTGTTGCATGGCTGCTTCCTCATCAGAGGCTTTTCCATAGATGACGACATCGATGTATTTTTGACGTTCAGTGTCATCGCTCAGGACGTCATGCGCTTCACGAACTTTATCAAATAGGTTGGTGGCCCGTGAAATGACGTCTTCACCAGCCGTACTAAATTTATCGGGGTGCAGTTTCTTCGATAGTTCAAAATAGGCTTTTCTAAAGTCATCTACCGTATCTGTATGTGACACGCCCAATATTTCAAAGTGATTCGTAGAGGTATTGATGTGAGACTCTAGTTCATCGAGTGAGTTCATCTGCTCTGTAGATATCGACTGGATTTCCACGACTGGTTCTGCAGTTTCTTCTTCCTCTTCTACAACCGGCTCAGGTTCCTCAATGATCTCATCTTCTTTGGCCACTTCTTCAGCGAGTACTTCATCCAAGTTGAACCCCAATAAATCAGAGAGTTTCTCCTGTGCATTTTCGTCCACTTCAAAGAGTTCGAGCGTTTGTAGTGTCCACAGAGCAGCCCAGCCAAGGTGATCAGGAAGACCCATGTTGGATATTGTGACCGGAGATCGCAGATTGCCCTTCAAGGTTGCCATAAAATTCTGTAGGTCCTGTTGATTGCTTTCCATCGGCTCGATTAGTTTTGGCCGCAACTGTTCCATCTCTGAGCGAATCTCCGCTACGCCTTCTTCGTTGCCTTCCAAGAATGCAGCAAACCCATAGACAAAAGCATCCATGGTGGGCAATGAACCAGAAGGGGTTTTACTGGAACTCTTGAGAGCCACTTCTTCTGCCTGAAACCCTTTGAGCACTCGCATTTCGGCTTGAAGAGCTGGGATATCAGTGGTGAGGACGTCTGGGTGACTTTCTTTCACGGCGTCTGTTTGCTCTGTCTTTAAGTTGGATTTGGTCAGCACAAGCTGCCCTTCTACAAAATAAAAGAGCCACTTTTTCTTACCACTTTTGCATTCGATAATGTGAGAGGACTGTTCTTTTACAGTGGTGAGGTAGTGATCCAAAAATGTGGTGTCAAATGATTCCATGGTCCATCCAATCGGGTTGTGTATCAAGTTGCGTGTGTGTCAATATCGCCGTGTCAAAAATGTAGCATGTTCTTCTACAATTGATCGACCTACCAACGGTAAAAACCTTCTCGACTTTTTTTACCCAGTTTTCCTTGTTCCACCAAAGATTTCAACAATCGAGGTGGTTCAAACGCGGGATTTTGTAATTGTTCTGCCAGATACGTCCCGATGTTCATACGCACATCCAATCCAACGAGGTCAGTTAGTTTCAACGGGCCGATAGGATGTTTGTACCCGAGTACCATTGCGGTGTCGATATCTTCAGCAGAGGCAACGCCTTCTTCCAGCATACGAATGGCTTCCATCCCCAAAGCGATCCCCAGTCTTGACGTCGCAAACCCCGGGGCATTTTTTACCAAGATGCTCGTTTTTCCAATACTCTTTGCAAAATCCTCAGTGGCGCCAATGACATCGTTGCCCGTGAGATTTGGAGCGTAGACAATCTCCAACAGCTGCATGATGTGAACTGGATTGAAGAAGTGCATGCCAATCACTCTCGAAGCATCGGATGTGCTCTCGGCGAGTTCTGCGATGGATAATGATGAAGTATTTGTACCGATGATGCAGTGTTCAGGGGTGTGTTCATCAATGGTGTTCAAAAGGGATTTTTTCAGTTCCATGATCTCAGGAACCGCTTCAATCACCATATCGGCATCGGCAATCGATCCAATTAAATCTTGAGAAAGCGACAATCCAGCAAGCGCGCGTTCTTGAATGTCGGTACTGACTTTGCCCTTTTCGACACCTTTCGCAAGATTGAGCACGATCTGTTGGTGCGCCTTCTTTAGCGTATCTTCTGAGATATCGTTCAAAATGGTTGTATATCCAGCCATCGCGCACACTTGAGCAATTCCGCGTCCCATGGTTCCGGCACC
>CAJWHX010000278.1 GCA_913040875.1 uncultured Pseudomonadota bacterium
TAAGACCGAAAGATCCAAAGTTAAGTTTAGTACCACCCTTAGCTAAACCATGAATTCTACCCTTGTGAGCTTTTCTAAACTTAGTTCTTTTTGGTTGCAACATGATGTTTACCCTTGGTCTATAGATTTATTATTTGAAGTTTTTGGTGATCCAGCCCCGTCTGGGATCTCCTTCTTTCAATGCGTCATGTAGTTTTTTTGCCAGTGAATTTGCTACACTATCTCCACTATTTCGAGCATGTAGAGTTATAAGATACTGGTCTTCCCATATTGGCTGTGGAACCAAACTTTGTAGTTGCTGTAACAGTTCGTTGCATCGGTCTGGTACGACTCGATCTTCTAAATATATTCGGGCCAATAGACGTACAGACTGAACATCAGGACGTTGGGCGGAGCAAGAACCGGTTTCGCAGCAGCTACTGAATCCAGCCTCTAGAATATTGGCTGCAGAGATTCGATTGTCTTGTTGAAGTCGGATGGTTGCAAGTTGACGGATGAGAGGTTGACTTTTGGGTAGTTCTTTAAGCAGTTGCTGTGTTTCCTGTTCGGCAATTTTTAGTTTGCCTTGTTGCAATTGCATTTGAGATCGAACGATACGCATGGAGATGTGTTCATCATCTGCTATGAGAGAGCTCATCGTGTCAATACCTTCATCGGTACGACCAGATTGTGCCATTAACTGTCCCAAGAGCGCCCCGGTATGTACATTTCCGATTACACAGTGTCCAACTTCATCTCCAAATGTCATGAGATCCGCGATTGCGAGAGGAATATTTCCGACGCTCATAGCTGCTCGAGCTCGTTCGTATCGGACGGCCGGTTCTCGTTCAATATAGTTGCTCAGGATACTTACGCCATCAACTCCTTTCCCCTGTTGAATGGATAAGACAGCCTCAGCGAACTCTTGTCCCAGCGGAATTAGACGTTCCCTGACTTCAACGGGATACGTTTCTAGATGCAGAGCATATTGCAATCTAGGATCATCGGGGGGAAGACTCCAAATTGGATCGTCTCCGTGCATTTGCTTTTGACTTTCCTTTTTCGCCGCTTTGGCCTGTTTCTTCTCCAGATCCATTCGCTGAATCGCTCTGCCAGATCTTCGTATTTCTTGAACCTGACTGTTGGAAGCACCGAACTCTTTTGCTAGTATCAAATGCTCTTCAGCGCCTGTAGAATCACCCAATGAAAATCGAGCGTGAGCTTCCTCTAGATTGAGCGTGATGAGTCTCTCTAGAGATAAGTTGTATAGATCTTGTGCCCTAGCGTCGGTTAAATCTTGAACCTCAAGTCGAACTTTATTGTATTCTTGATTTGTCCAAAATATCTCTGCTCGCTCCAATCGTGCCGCAGGAGAATTGGAAAATGTACGTTGCCACCAACCCATTACTCTGTTCCCTCATTTTCTTCACTGATCTCATCGTCTGAGATAAATCGCCACAGTAAATGACCATATTTTTTGTATTCTTGCAAGAAGGTTAAAGTGAAAGGCTCCACTCTATCTGTATATATGATGCCCTGTAAGTGATCGCACTCATGTTGTGCCACCACTGAAGGATGATCTTCCAGTTCAATTGAGAATGATTCTCCCTTTTCGTTCCATCCTGTGACTGCAATTTTGGCATGTCTGGCTACGGCACCACGCATATTTGGAACAGACAGACAGCCTTCAAACCCGATCATAATTTCTTCGGTTAGGGGGGTGATAGTGGGATTGATCCACACTTGCATTCCCTTTCCGTCATCCAGATTCAATAGGACTATTTGTTTGGATACAAAGACTTGCGGTGCGGCTAATCCAGCGCCGTCCGCATCCAGTACCGTTTCATGCATATCGGAAATAATACGCTGGATGGCATCCGATTGAATTAGATTTATAGGCACTTCAGCGGCTGGAGTCCGAAGCACAGGATGTCCTAATCGTGCAATTTTTAGTATGGCCATAGGGGATTCTCTTTGCTGGATAGAATTTGCTTATCGGATAATTCTGAGATAATTATCATTGTAAACCCCAAATCTTCAAATACAAGATACGGAAGCATGAAAAGCTAAGGTTTCTAAGAGGAAAGCGCAATGCCTGATAAGAATGACCAATGGGAAGACAACGTAGGTGGATTTTCTATTGTAGCAGGGAAGAAGATTACGTTCTATGTCGATAGAGAATGTATCATCTGTTCTGTATGTGAAGATTCTGCACCCAGTAATTTTCAGATGAGTGAAGAAGAAGATCACGATATCTGCTACAAACAGCCCCAAAATGAGCGGGAGCTGGAAGAATGCTACGACGCGATGGAGAACTGTCCTGTTGAAGCCATTGGTGACGATGGAACTGAAAGAGTCTGAGTGAATAACGGGGCTGGTTGTCTTGAGTAATCATTTGATCATTGGGTGGTGCAGGAGTATTGTTTGCGATCTGGTTCAATAGTCCAGCGACAATGACCTATTGACAACAATTTATTGACAAAGAGAAGCCAGATAGCGGATTGGCTGAGTACAAGCGGTTTGATGTTCCGCGTGAAAGCGCGCTGGATAAGACTGAGCGAGATTTTCAAGGCGTCCCCTAGGACGTGAGTTGACTTCAATAAGCCAGGGTTTGTACTCTGGATCGATGACGAAGTCAAGTCCAAATTCAACATTGTATCGACCATTTGGTTCTGTATCTAAGATATTGCAAGCAACGAAGCTTTGGCGTGTGATTTCGAGAATGGTCTCAGAAGGTAAGAAATCGACTGCAGGGACGGCTTCAGCGCCTCTAGCGACATTGACCACAGTTTCTGTCTTAGAGCGTCTTAAAACGGCTGTTCTCGGAATCCACTTGCCACCGATATCCTTTTGCATGAGCTGTCGTACGCTCATACCGGCCCAACCATCAGGAGGAGAGATGCCACGCTGTAGTATGGTAGGTTCCAATCGATTGGGGACAACTCCTGGTAACAAATGGGGAATAGACATGGAGGAGGTGACGGCCTGAACCCCTTTTCCCAACGCCCCAAATTGTGGCTTGATGAATCCTTGACTCCATTGTTCGAGTCTGGATTTAAACTGTGTTGGATCATTGATAACTTCAGGCATATCCAGACTTGAGCACTCCAATATTCTTTGACAGGCAAGTTTATCACGACAAAGGAGTGTCGTGGAGAATGGATTGCCAAATGGGATGGTGTCAGCCACCGATCGAATATCTGAAAAATGTTCACTTCTTATTTGAGATGGGAATCGATCGTGAATAATATTCACCTCAGATTTAAAGTCTACAAAAACGTTGTTTTCTATAGTTTTACCATTTATCCATACACTGTTATTTTTTCGATTTAAATCAAACCCAAACACTGTTATTATCCCTTTTACATTCAGACTCTGAATGGCTTTAGCTATGGGGAATGAATGTGATTTGGGTGATTTAGAATGGATAGGGGGAACTAAGACAGCAACGACAATTTCTGACATACAAAACTCCAACACTTGACTTGAAAAGACGATATGCAATTGGTTGAACCAGTTAACACAGGTTAATATATATTGCCATGTCAACACCTACTTTACACTACATCGATACACAATGGGTTATATTTTACAGGTTGTAGAGGGGACAAACTGGATGATCGCGGGACGAAAAATTTCAAAATTGTGGACTATGGTATGGGGTATAGCACTCTTTTCCGTAATTTTTACTGTACCATATCAGGCGACCGTCAATAGTCGTTCAGGACGCGATTACGCCAGCTATCATTACGCTGTTCAAGCTACGTACAACAACGACTCACCATACACTGTGGCTACCCTCAACAAGTTGGCAAGAGAAGAGGGTACCCGTAAGTCTGTACACCCATTCTTCTATCCACCACCAGCGATACTATCGGTGATTTGGGTTCAGCCATTAACCCTAAAGCAAGGTGCCATAGCCTTCTTTTGGTTCAACCAATTTTGTCTTTTTGGCACTTTACTCATTCTTCGTCGATGGAAAAATGTGTCGTGGAGCACACTTTTTGCGTCCTCTGTACTTCTTTGGCCTGTCATTGATACTATGAAAATGGGGCAGATAAATCTGTTTGTGGGTTTGATGATACTCATAGCGCTTCGATATCGCTCTGGCGTAGCCCTAGCTATCGCTTCAATGACAAAAATGTCGCCGGCTTTGCTATTTTTTGGGTGGCTGATGGAAAAGGAATGGAAGCCGGTAATAATCTGTGCATTTGCTTGTGTAGGATTGAGTGTAGGGGTGATTCCGTGGATACCTATCGAAGAGCAGTTTCGATTTTACACTCAGATTTTGCCAGAGTTTTCATCTGGCGCCTATCACGGCTTAACAATTCCGATCAATATTCCGGCGAATCATTCGATTCCAGATCTATACAATCAAGTGTTTCCAGGAGATTCTAGAACCATATTGTCAGATTTGGCAAAACGGCTGTCCAGTATTACATCTGGCGTTGTTTTTGTGTCGATATTGGTTTGGATTCGTAGATTGACACATTCAGAGGCGAGATTATTTGCCCTGATGTCATTGATTCCACTGATGCTAATTACACCTGTATATTGTTATGAGCATCATATGGCATTGCTTCTGGTACCGATGATATTGATTTTAGAAACAATCAAAACATTAGGTGTTTCGAGTAGGTGTTTGGCTTGGGGAGTAGTACTGTTTGGTGGACAGCCACTATTTTCTTTGCGATGGATCCAACGAAACATTGGTGTTGGGAGTTGGTGGTTTCAAGAGTCCAAATTCTTCTTTATTGTGCTGATTGGTATCTATTGTTTGTGGTACGCACACAAAGTTGAAAAACGGTCACTGACTGAGTCTAGTTAAGATATCAGTTACTTCTATCGTTTCAGTCTCTGATAAATGGCCTAAGAGCGTTTTCTTAGCTAGAGAAGGGTTGCGGTGGGCGATCAGTTTAATAAAAGCCTGATAGCTCCCAAATGCTTGTTGTTTGTTGGTAAGTAAATGTTCTTTCCAAGCGATTTGTGTAGCGGTAATTCTAGAGAGACTATTGTACAGAAGTTGCAGTGTAAAGTTTTGCGCGGATTCTACCAACACCGAGAAAAAATGATGATCACCATCAATGAAGTCATCTTCATATGAGTCATCTTCATCCTCTGATGAATTGAGGTCAATGATGGTCTTG
>CAJWHX010000279.1 GCA_913040875.1 uncultured Pseudomonadota bacterium
TATGTATGAATTACAAGAAGTAACCGATGTGTTTGTAGTATCACTATTATTATTAGAAGCAACAACTACAGAATCTAGTTCAGTACATCCAGCAGAATCAGTGACATTGAGATAATAAATTCCGGGAAAAAGTGTATCAATATCTTCAGTTGTTTCTGAAAGACCGTTCTGTTGGATCGGGACCAAATCCTCATGTGTCTTCCTTAAAGATACATTCTTTCGTGTATCGTCTAGACGATGGTCCCGAGGTCACTCTGCTGGAAGATTTCACCTACTACTTTTGGATGCAAGGCAATGAACCTGTGAATCGGCAGCCTCCTATTCCCTACAATCCGATCAGTACACTCAGTGTGGAAGTGGACTTCACATTGAATGGAACGCATCATGTGGTCAAAGGTGTAATGCCGGCACAAGAAACCTTTGTGATAGTTCCTTCCATCATCAAATATTGGCAGTGATACCGAAACTGTATCAATGCGAAACTGGTGGGAGCGGTCTTAGAAGGATTCTAGGACCACAATGTTCATGTGTGCGGCTTCCTCTCGAATCGGAATCAGCGCTTGATAGGCATCCGACGCATGCCAGTTCTCAATCGCGTCTACACTTGGAAACTCAAAAACGGCTTCCATCTGATGTTCACAGTCTCCGTTGAGTACCGTTTGCTTCTTACCGCGAGCGAGCATTTTTGCTCCGAAAGGCTTCATTGTCGCTGGAACTTGCGAGATGTATTCTTTTAACTTTTCAGGATTTTTGACTTGAATGGTGACGGATAAAAGAGCCATAGTGTTTTCCTTGTTCTAGCTGTGTTTACAGTGATTATAGTAAGGTTAATACAAAAGCTCCATATAGACGACTATTAACTTGACTTAGATATGACAATGTACACTAAGACGGTTCCTTTTGGGTGAAGAACGAGTGCACAACGATGTGCTCGATATTCAATAAGCAAATCATCGACCCCAATCACCCCACAATCGGCCCTGCAATTCTTTGTAGTCTTCTTCGCTAATGAACTCCGTGACCTTCTGTTCGGTTTCTTCTCCGATAGATTTGAACTCGGTTCTGGCATCTATCCAAGAGATCTCTCCCTCTCGAACTTGTTCACGAATGGCTCTCCATTCGTCTGAGCTATTGTCCAAAATAGATCCAATGCTCTGGACTGTTTCAGAATCATAGCCCTTTTCATCGGAAAAGTTTTCGAGTTCGTAATTGATCGATGTTTTATAGGCTTCCATTTTCGATTGCCTACGCTCTTCTTCTTTGCGCTTGGCATTGGTCTCAGCGATCTTGGCGATGGTCTCTTGAATTTCAGGGTCTGTTAAATCTAGGGCTGGTTTAACAGAAGCGGAGTCTTGCTCTGCAAGAGTACTGTTATTTGTAGACTTGTATCGCCTCTTAGTTCGGACATCGTCATCTATATTTGCTTGTTGAGATGCTGAGGCAGAGTTCCTTCTATCTGAGAATTTTGTGGATGCCACTTTGGATTTTGAAGTGTTCATTTCTTCAATGATTTCGAGGCGCTGGTTGACCTGATACAGGGTCCAAGTATTCCATGTTCCTAAAACGCCAAGTGTGATGCATGCACCAACCAAAATGTTTGAACTCATAACGACCCCTTAAAATTTGAAACAGTGTTTTTTTTCTTTTAACCCAATTTTAGTTTAGCCACTTAGATATTTAGCGATGAGCGAAGTATTCTATAGATATATTGTTCACCTCCAAAGTTGATGCACGGTGATATCGTCTCGTAAACAACTGTTTCCAGTTTGGGAACACACAGTTGATCGTTAAAATTATTCATCGTTAGAGTTGGTATATAAAATGAGAACAGAATCAATAATTTGAATATAAAAGGCCAATCAGTATAAAAATATCCATGTTGAAATTGATTGTTTGAGTTACACAGTCTGTTTTAAGAGACCCGTCTGTTTTATCAATGAACTCCATTTGAGGTATGTATGTCTGATTCACCGTCCTTTGATTTGTTTGCCAATGACTATGACTCTTGGTTTTCCGATAATCGTGATCTTTTAGAGAGTGAGGTTCGTCTTATCGCCTACGTATGGCCAGGTACTGGAGAGGCTCTTTCTATGGGGTGTGGGACAGGACTTTTTGAAACCATCCTTGGTCAAGAACACGATGTACATATTCAGAATGGAATAGAGCCTGCTGAAGGTATGGCAGCCATCGCTCGTGAACGTGGAATGAACGTTGATATCGGTACAGCTGAAAAGGCCGAGATTGGCGAGAGTGCTGTGGATATCCTGTTGTACAACGGTTCAACTTCTTATATTCCAGATCTCAATACAGCGTTTGCAAAGGCATATAAAGCCCTACGTCCGGGTGGGCATATCGTTGTTGTGGATGTCCCTAGGGAATCCGGATACGGTGTGTTGTATTGCTTGGCCAATGCATTGGGGACATGGGATCATCCTGTTTTTGAGGGTGTAAAACCAGCCGCTGCATATCCTCTTCCCTTCGTTCAAGCAGCAACATGGCACACAACAGCAGAGCGCATAGCTGCACTCGAAGCATGTGGCTTTGAAATTGTTCGAACTGCACAGACCCTAACAAAACATCCAATCAATGCTCCATATTCTATAGAAAATCCAAGTGATGGGCATGATTCCGGAGATTATGTGGCTATAGTAGCTAGACGTGATTAAGCGGTCTGTTGTATTTCGTGAACATGCGAAGGATGTACAGTCTGCTTGTATTACACATCCTTTTGTGATGGGAATTGCAGACGGGACACTTGATCCTTCGGTGTTTTCTCGATGGGTCATTCAGGATTGGAAGTATCTGTTAACCTACATGAAAGTCTTAGATCAGGTGGCAGATTTGGCACCGACATCCGAGGCAACAGATAGATGGCGGGAACTGGCACGATTCACACGTGATGAAGAACTGTCATTGCATCGTGGGTTTGCCGCCAGGTTTGGGATTTCTAAGGAAGATATGGACCGAGCTATGTATGGACCAGTGACGGCTTCCTATACCAAATATTTAGAAGAAACTTCAAAAATATCCTATGGTCACGGTCTGGCATCAGTGATTCCTTGTGGTGTTGGGTATGTGAGTATCGCAAAGACTTTATCCACAGGACCACTTCCAGATGATAGTCGGTATGCAGATTGGATTCGAACCTATGCAGACCCTACATTCGCTGAGGCTGTAGCGTGGATGGAGATGGAATTGGATATTGTGGAAGGGGATGATTCTGAACTCGCAGAACTCTATCTGCGAGGGGCTCAATACGAGTATTCCTTTTGGAACCAGTTGTGGACTGGTTGGTAGAGGATAGACTCTTCAGCCGCATGAGAAGAATAGCAGCCCTGTTGCATACCTTGGATGAAGCATACCGATGAACCATACTGAGTTGAACTGTAGTCGTAAGATAGAGGTGTATGTTCCTAAGTATCCTTGAGTTCAGTGTCAACAGATGGTGTGTTCCAAGCGAGTAAGGGACATGCTCTTCATCAGAAAACGCTCTCTGAAATGATTGTTAACAGCCTGAGTTGTTGGACTCTATAAATGAACTTCCTTGCCATCCCAGTCCTGTTAGCATTGAGATAAAGCTATCTACTGTACTTTCACAGAGTTCTGGATTCTCATAAAAACTAACATCGACTACGGAGGTTACACCGGACAGTGCCTCTACTGTTGTGAGCGCAGCGTTTTCATCAACCCAAAGATCTCCGCCAATTGAACGAATTGCTTCTGTACCAGTGAGGTCTTGTAACCCGTTGTTTTTATAGATTTGAAAGAGGTCTCCAATGGATTCTAGACTCGACAGCCCATGAAGATTCAACAGACTGGGATTCTCTTGTAAGCGAAATTCACCGCCAATCGACGTTAGGTTTGATAACCCATCGAGATTGGTGAGCTGGTTGTTTTCATAGATACTAAGATCCCCACCAATAGACCTCAACGAAGAGAGCCCATCGATATTGCTAATGTCAGCGGATATCCACAAGTTCCCAGTCAATTCCGTACATTTCTCCCATTCTGTAAAATAATCCAGTTCTTCTTGACTATCGATTCCCATAGTGAAGTTGCAAATAATGGAACAATCTCCATTGGTATCTGCTGCTCCGACCTCATCATCGTAGTCATTGCAATCATCGTCTGTTAGGACCCCATCGCAGTCTGAATCAGTAGCCACTGTTGTAGAGTTGACATCATTATCATCACAGTCGTCGACAGTTAAGGCTCCATCACAGTCGGCATCGTACTGGGTAGAACCCAGAGATGTATCTGTGTCATCGCAATCATCTCCACCGTGTTGATTCGAGTCTATTCCATCCCCATCTTGGTCATAATCGTTGATACCGTCACAATCAGAATCCACTCCATCATACCAGCTGTCTGTCATACCTGGGTTTACAGCCGCATTTTGGTCGTCGCAGTCTGTTCCGCCATAATCTATGGAGTCATAGCCATCGCCATCTTGGTCGTAATCATTCTCTCCACCACAATCTGAATCGATGCCGTCATACCAGCTGTCTGCCATGATGGGATTGATGGTTGGGTCTAGATCGTCGCAGTCGCTTCCACCATATTGATCGGAATC
This sequence comes from uncultured Pseudomonadota bacterium, assembly GCA_913040875.1. The sequence continues at coordinate 4,574 of CAJWHX010000279.1, forward strand.
AAATCCGTCGCTATCTTGGTCATAGTCTGAGCCACCCGAACAATCATGATCAATACCGTCGTACCAAACGTCGGCTGCGCCAGCATACACATCTGCATTAAAGTCGTTGCAATCGGTTCCACCATAGATTGCGTTGGGATATCCATCGCCGTCGTAGTCATAATCGTTGTCTCCGGCACAATCTTGATCAATGCCGTCGTAGAAGGATTCGGTTGCCCCTGGGAAGATTGTGGCATCGGTATCGTCACAGTCCGTTCCGCCATACTGATCTGAGTCTAGACCATCCTCATCTTGGTCAAAGTCTGAGAGTCCATCACAGTTTTGGTCGACTCCATCATACCACAGCTCTACTGCAGCAGTGTTGAGTAGGGCATCGGTATCGTCACAATCGCTGCCGCCATATTGGTCAGAGTCTTCACCGTCGCCGTCTTGGTCATAGTCACTCGCACCGTCACAGTTGGAGTCTACACCATCGTACCAGGTTTCTGCGGCACCAAAGTATTCGCTGGGATCTGTATCATTGCAATCGGTA
>CAJWHX010000280.1 GCA_913040875.1 uncultured Pseudomonadota bacterium
AAGGATATTGACGGTTTGATTGGAACTCAGTCGATCTTTAATTTGATTCCAATCGGATGTAGAAAGTTCTGTTGGTGGTTCGTTCGGATCAGAGATCTTTCGAAGTCCTCGTCCCAATCCACTAATATCGTGCGGAGATTCATTTTCATGAGCATACAGGATTGCTGTCGCGGCAAGCCATGTAGCGTCGTAGGAATGAGCCGTAAACACACTGCTTTGAGCATCCACTCCATGTACGTTGTTTAAACGACTGATGAACTCCTCGTATTGAGAAGAACTTGGAACAGAAGGTTTCGTTCCTTTGATTTGGTTCGTGATGGAAGTTTCCAGCTCTGTATTGCCACCCGTATACTCTCTTATGGCAGAGAGTAGTTCGATCTTAGCTGCCGAATCTGTCAGCAATAGTGGTATGGTTTCATAGCCACTGGTACGCATTGTTGTGATGGCTTGCATTAAATCTGCCGTGCTGTCTGAAATAAATACCAGTGCTTCAATCGACCCATCGCTCAATAAGCTGTTGATTTTACCAGGGATACTATCGGGAACATTGATTTCAAACGTATCCGTAGCAGGGACCTCTCCCATACTTTCTTCGCGTAAATCTCTCAATGTTGTCCCAATTCCTCTTCCATAAATACTGGTTTGGTATAGGATGGCAACGTTGTTTAGATTTGTGTCTCGCAAATAGACTTCCAACCGTTTACTTTGTAAGGTATCGGGTCCAGTGGTTCGCCAGAACAAACCAGGTTCATCATCTGTATAGACGGTGTCGATCGGTTTTAAGGATTGTGCGGTGGCAGATGGAGAGATAAATAGCGATCTCCTGTTGCTAAGATTTGTGGCATATAAGGTGTCTTGCGATCCCGCTGGACCGACGATGACTTCAACGCCCATTGTATTGACTAGAAAGTCCGTGACTGTTTCTACAGCATCCTTTTCAGTTAGCGAGTCGCCAGCATTGTTTTGATAGTTGCAGGTGATTTGCACCAATGGTTTTCCATCTACCCAAGCACCCATCGGTCCAGTTTCTAGGATGTCATTGAAGGCTAGTGTACTGGCGGCGAGTTTGCTGGCATCGGCTTCAAAATCGAACATTTGACCCATCACAAAGGCATCTTTGTATGCACTGGTATTCGACCAAAAGTCTGGTGGGTTTGTTGTTTCGCAACGGGGTATCGCCTCGACGGTGCTGCAATATCCATCTGCTTGGCAGGTGTTCCCAAATCCAAACGTGTCGATGCAATCAGCGGTGCTCTCACACTTCAAGGGGTCAACAGTTGCGAACAACGAACAAGCTTGCAATAGTAGAAACATTAAAACTGTCCTCCAATTGTAAATCCACCAGGGGTTACCTGTATCTGTGCGGGTTTTGTAGCCTGCCAAGTGGTGAGGCCTACTCCAGTAACAGCCGCACTCCAAAGTAGGAGACTGGTCGTCTGAGAACGTTTGAACTGACCGAGAAGATCATTCTCTTGTACTTCGCTGGAACAGTAGCCGCCTCCATCGGTCAACTGGCAAAGGGTGTTGATATCGTTGTAGAGACGATGGGTATGCAGTGTCGATATGGACGCAGCGGCAATAAAAGTGCTTGCACCGGCTGCATTCAAAACAGGTAATAACATAGTGTTTTTTGGAAGAGAGGGAGATTGTCCCTTTCCGTCTATAGATTTGGTTCCCAACACCTTTTCGTCAGGGATGTCACTGCTGGCTGTTTCCTGTGTCATGTCCGTTTCTGTTACTGGGACTTCTGATACTTGTTCGTCAAGCTGTTGTTTTCGCTTTAACTCCAATTCAGTCATCCAAGATCTGAGTTCCTCTTGCTCTTCAAATGGAGCAAATGCTCGATATTTCCTTAGATACACGATGGCGTCTGCGAAGTTGTTGTCTGACTCATGTGCGAGGGCAATATTCTTTAGAAAGGCGGGGAGTTTTGTGAGTTCATAACCACGTTCCCAGGCTAGAACAGCCGATTCGTACTCGCCTTCTTCATACAACATTTGACCGTTGAAAAACAACTCTTTCGCTCGCTCTTCTGATACGTCCTCTTGAGCGTGACACAGACTGTGCAACCAAAATAGAAAAATCATTGGGTGAGCTCTAGGTATTACGGGTTATTCAAATGGATTTGATAGATCCTTAACACCTTTGGATTTGGGCTTGACCGTTTTCTTGATTTTTTTCGGTGTGGAGGAATCCTTTTTGGGGTGTGACTTCTTAACGGTCGGCTTGGCGATCAATTCAATATTTAGAGAAGAATCTTCAGTGGGCCAGGCCAAAGGGTGATCGTTGTATCCTTTTCTTTTCAACCGTAATGTACCGTTATTGTCTGCAGGTAGATTTATGATTGTTGGCGTTGTCCCAATAGGATTGTCGTTTAAAAATATCTGGGCACCGCTTGGCACCGTTGTGATATTGACAGTTAGTAATGCAGGTTGTATGGGCTTGAACTTCTTTTCTACAATTGTCGTTGGGGTAGGAGTGCTGGTCTGTCTTTGCACAGTCGGAGTGGTGTTGAACACCTGTGTCCAGATAAATACGCCGACACATATTAAGAGTAAACTGGCCAGTGCGAGTGTAGATTTTCCCGTACTATGAGAGTTCGAGTTGATATCATTGGCTGACAGATCCGTTTGTCTAGCCTGTTTGATCGTTTCTACAGAATCTGCCTCTAGAGACACGTTGTCTGTGAGGGAGACCGCGCCAATAGAAGTGGACGTATGCTCATGTACGCATTCATCATCGCAGTAGAGAGCCTGATTGTGGAGATACATTGATGAATTAGTTTTTTTTAGCGCTAGAGCGAGTGCCGTTTTCATTTGGCTAAGGCTTGTAAATCTCTCTTCCGGATTCTTTTTGATGGCGGTTTCGATTGCCCAACATAGAGCCGGTTCCGATTCTAATTCCGGTACAACTTCAGTCAACGGCACTGGGTCGTGAAAAAGCTGACTGGCCAAGATGCTAGACAAGGAGCCTCCAACAAATGGAGTCTTTCCAGTAACGATGGTATACAGCGTGAGACCCAAGGAATACATATCGGTTAGCGGAGTTAGATCTTGGCTATCTTTATCGATTTGTTCTGGACTCATATACATCGGGCTACCAAGAACCGTCCCCGTCTTTGTGATTGTGGGGTCGTGGTTGTCGGCTCGTGCAAGACCAAAATCCAATAGTTTTGCATGCAAACCTCGCTCCGGAAGTTCTATCAGCATGATATTGCTCGGCTTAATGTCTCGATGTAAGATATTTTTGCGATGTGCCTCTGCCAATGAACCACAGATCTGGACCCCCACGGTTTTGGCAATCGTAGGACTCAAGGCACCATTCCTTTTGAGGTATTCCTTTATGTTGCACCCGTCTAAATACTCTATCACTTGATATTGATACCCTTCCTCTGTAATCCCGTAGTCAAACAGTCGAATTGTATGCGGATCAGAGAAGCCAGCTATCGTTTGTGATTCCAGTTCAAACCGTTTATTGTCGCTTCCTTCTTCGGGGTGCAGCATCATTTTAATGGCGACTTTTCGTTGCAACTTTGTATCTATGGCTAGATATATCTCACCCATCCCACCAGAGCCGATGGTCTTCTCAAGATGATAGCGACCGGCCAGAACCCTATTCAAATGCACCCCCTTTACAGAATCTTTTTTGACCGGCTGATTTGATTTGGGCATATCAACTGTATTGTGGGTCTTATCGGAAGAAGGCATGAAAATTATGGGGTTGGGTTTGTAGTGTTACACTACCATAACATCAATGAGGTTTGATTCCATCAATATTTTATAATGGTGCTGCGGTTCATTGGGCAACATTGAATACCATTTAAACAAATGGTTCTTGTCGTTGTGGTTTGAAATACTGACTGTGCAACCATTCTACCGTAGGATATAAAGTATAGAGCTGTGGTTTTGTTGAGGCCTTTGGCAAAGAACTCTTTCCTCTTCGGACTGTGGGAGATGTGCCTAGAAATATCTCTCTGTCAAAATGTGCCCGGGGGTTCTTCTGCGGTGTTTGAGGAAGCCGAGTTCCTTTAGTGTACCTGTTGACTCTTTGATCATTAGAGGATGCCCGCACAGCAACAGAACAGAATGTTCAATAGACAATGCGACGCCTGTATGGTTACTGAGTTCTTTGTTGGATAGCAACGTTTGAATATGGTTGTGGAGTTGAGCGCGCCCTCCATTTTCTCGTGTCACTACAGGGACATAGTTCAAGGTTGGGTATCGTGTCTGTAAAGCGGATATGTACTCGACAGAGCAAAGGTGCTGCTCTTGTCTGACACTGTGTACTAGTAAAATGTTTTGGCATTCTCGTAAGATAGGCTCTGAATTTTTGAGCATCGACAAGTAAGGGGCTATACCCGTACCAGTACCCATCATCCACAGGTCTTTCTTGACGATGGTGGGTAGATTTCCAGAATGGAAATTACCGGTTATGAACGGCTCCATGCAACATCGATCGTTAATATTTAGGTTGGCCAATCTTGAAGATGTCACGCCCCCATCAACGGCCACCATCAAGAATTCAAAGACCCCTTCTTCAACAGAAAGAATCGTCATTGCCCGCAAGGTTCTATCATTGTGCTGATCATCGAGGAGTCCAATTCGGATAAATTGTCCTGGTTCCCATGGGATATTGCTGGTATACCAATCTGGACGGATTTTAATCATGAACAGACAATCGGGAAGTTTTGTAAAACCGACAACGGTAGCATTGTTTTGTAATTGAGTCATAGCCTTACCTTATAATTGTTCTCTATCCTAAGATCATTACTTTTGACGCAAAGGGGCAAACTTTGAAGTTGACGACAGGATTCAAGGGGACGGTTCAGTAGCATTGCGAGCAAACTGGAGACTAATCTGTTTAACGTGGGCAATGCTGTCTTCGAGAGATAAATCCAACCGAGCTCCGGAGGCTCTAGTGTGTCCACCACCACGCGTAGAAAGTGTTTTCGCTAAGGCGGAACAGTCGATGCCGTTATGGCCTTTAAATGTGGGGTTGGAACGCAAAGAGACTTTGTGGGTTCCATTGGGCAATCCAACGATGAGAGCAGCAAAATCTACACCTGTAGTACAGCGTAA
>CAJWHX010000281.1 GCA_913040875.1 uncultured Pseudomonadota bacterium
AACTGACAGCACGATTTGCTCTCCGACCTCTGGTATTCTATTCCCATTTCCTGTTCCTTTTCCTTCGATACCGTCTAGTACTTCAACATCCCAAGCAAACTTTGGCAACTCTTTTCCTTCGGTACGCACAGGTTGTTCTGTAGTCAACATGGTTTGCTGCGGATCTCGAACTTGCATATTGAGACGTGCAGTCTCTGTACCGTATCCATGAGGTACCGTGACCTCTATTGATTTGGTTTGGGAGGATTCCGGTTCAATATGTCCGATGTACACTTCTCGATAGTCTAAACTGGGGTGCTCACTCTTCAATAATATTGATATCTGATTGTATGTTCGACCGGAAACATTCTCTACATGAATATTCAAGGTCTCTTCTTCGCCTGCATTCAAAACGGCGCCATCTTCAATCTCCACAGACACTTTCAAATCTTCCTCAGCTTTGGAATAATGATTGACCCCAGTCCTCCAATCAATCCCTATAGACTCAAATTGCAACCGAATTTTCTCGGCTTCAACAGGCTGCACCTGCTCCACCAAGGTTTGGGCGGCTATCAGAGCAGAGGTTCTGTCTTCACCTTCCGTCAATGAGAGCAAATCACGAGCAAACTGTACTTCCCAATCCTTTTTCGGATCGGTTCTGTCTGCCCCTTCCTTCTCTTCAAACAAGTACCGAACAGAAAATCGAGTTTGCCCTTCCAGTGTAGAGTCATTGTCCAAGTGCCCATCTAAATCTCCTTCTCTAGTGAGCCACTCTCTCCAATATAGAGAAACCATCTCCTCCACATCTTGTTCTTTTGGTCGAATCAGGCTGGGTTGCAACAGGATATCTGGTGGTATGCCTACAGATTGAATGGATTGATCGCCAGGCGTCAAATACTGCGCCACCGTTAACTTCAATCTTGAGTCATCTGGGTTACCATACAAATGTTGCACCGAACCTTTACCAAAGGTTCGCTCCCCAATAATAATTGCTCTACCCTGATTTCGAAGGGCTCCTGCAACAATCTCAGAGGCTGAGGCTGAATTCCCGTTGACCAATACTACGATGGGAAGATCTATCAGAGTGTTGCTTGAACGAGCATGATTTTCTTCTCGGGCTCTCTCGGCCCCCTCAACAGTAGCCACAATGACACCATTTCGTAGAAATCGGTCTGAGACTTTAATCGCTTGATGAAGATAACCACCAGGATTGTTCCGAAGATCCAATATTAGCCCATTGAGACTTCCGTTCGCTTGCTTTTCCATTGCTTTCAAGAACGCGTTCATATCATCAGCCACATTCCTATGGAAACTCTGAATCTTTAAGTAGCCGATGTCGTCTTCTAGGAGCTCTCCTTTTACAGGATCTATCTTGATTCGTCCACGAACGATAGTGAATGGTTTCGGAGCAGTCCAGCCAGTTCTTTTCACCATTATTGTGACTGGCTCTCCGACTTTACCGCGCAATAGCGAAACGGCTTCATCCAGATCCATATTGATCGTACTGGTACTCTCAATACGAACGATTCGATCCTCAGATTTCAAGCCAGCATCCCATGCTGGGGTTCCTTCTATGGGTTGCTTAACGGTCAGTTGACCATCCTGTAAACTGATTTCAATTCCAAGTCCGCCAAACTCCCCTTGATTGTCGACCTCCATTTCAGCCGCTTCTACCGGAGGCAACAGAATACTATGAGGGTCAAGGACGCTCAATGCACCATTCAACAGTAAGTACTCCACCATAGGACGATCAACATCCTCCGACAACGCACCATCCAAAAAGGAGGCAATCGGATGCAATATCTGCAACATATCATTGAGATCATTCAACGATTGAATCGGAAATGTTCTGGTTCTCGTCCCAACGTTTGACACGATGTTATCCGAATGAACAATAAACTGCACCTCATCTATTTGAGACTCTACATTCTGCAATGCCTCATCCAGCATCGATTTCAACCGTTCACCTTTAAGTTGGTCGCTATCGACATAGTAGTGATGAATAAACGCAAAGTCCCGTTCCAGGGTTCGAAGTGAACTCAAACTTCCAGTCGCAGTACTCGCTTCACCCTCAAAACCACTCCAATCGTCCATATCCAAATCATCAAATAAGGTTAGGGCATTCTCATCCACTGCCGGTGCAGACGTGTTCGTATCACAAGCCATCGTCATAAGAGAGAATATGAAAGGCGCAGTGTATTTTTGAGTCATTGTCATTCCATGTATTGCATAAACGCTTACTCTCCTAACCCAAACCACACATCTCACGGCAGCACATCGGGTTTCGAAGATACCTATTTACTAATATCATAACCACAACAACAACCCAATCCAAAGAAGTATTCGGTCATCGTTGGAAAGAGTCTATAAGATGAGACAACAAATTGCTTTTGGAAAAAATCGAACTAGACACAGAATCCCTGACAAGTACAGTTTCACTGAGATGCATGAATCAGCAAATTGTGATATGCTTATGCCATCCCACATTTTATTCTCATTGCTTGTCCCTCCCTCCCAAGTCAAGAAATATGTCATTAAAGATCACCTGCCCTAAGTGCAGCAGTAAACAAAGTATCCCCCAACCACTTCCAACACCCGGTAGCACGATCCAGTGCATCGAATGTGGACAGAAGATATCGATGACCTACCCTGACGGTGTCATCGATAAATTGCGTGCAAGAGGAATGGTTTTCGAAGGCGACACACCCTCAAATGCCGCTCCCAAAAGGCCCATCGTACACGAGAAAGCGACACCGCCACAGCCTCGTCGTTCCAGTACATCCAGCCCATCTCCAAGAGACGATCGCCCCATCTCCAAATCCAACAGAAGGTCTGTAAAGTCTTCCACCAATGAACCCACTGATGATACTCAGGGACCTGCCTCAACAAACAACTCCTCGAAACCACCAAAACCAAAGAAGAGACGATGGATCAAATGGGTTCTGGGTGGAGTCGGCTTGTCTGCCCTATTGGGCGTCGGTATTGTTGCTGGAACCATCAATCATTTTGCAGATCAAGTTCCAAGTGTTGAAGACCTTCGAGATTATCAACCACCGACTGTTACCACTTTGTATGATCGAAATGGCGAAGTCTTGGCGGAGTTGTACAAAAAAAGACGGTACGTTCGAGACTACGAAACCTTCCCAAAACACTTAATCCAATCGTTCATGGCAGCCGAAGATGCAAATTTCCTTAAACATGGCGGCATTGACTACTTTGGAATTGTTCGTGCTGTCGTGCGAAACGCACTCAAAGGTAAAAAGGCTCAAGGCGCGAGTACAATTACGCAGCAGGTCGCCCGTAATTTCCTGTTGACGTCAGAGAAAACGTATACGCGTAAAATTAAGGAAGTTATTCTCGCACAGCGGATCGAAGAAACCTTTACCAAAGAACACATCTTGTATCTATATTTGAATCAGATCTATCTGGGTTCGGGAGCCTATGGTGTTGAGGCAGCTTCTCGCGTATACTTCAATAAACATGTAGAAGACCTCACCCTCGCTGAATCAGCCATCATTGCAGGATTGCCTCAAAGACCCACCGATTATTCACCGCACAAACACTGGAAGAAGGCTAGAGCTCGACAGGAATATGTTCTAACACAGCTGCTAGCCAAAGAATTTATTAACCAAAGCACGTACGATGATGCCATCAACGAAAAGGTTCGCGTATACAAAGAAGACAACAAGTTTTTAACACAAGCACCACACTACACAGAACACGTACGTCGATATCTCTTAGAGACATATGGTGAGGACAAAGTGTACAACGATGGATTGGATGTAGTGACCGCTTGTGACCTAGAGTTACAGCAAGTAGCCCAGAAATCGGTCTATGAGCAAGTTGCTAAAGCATCGAGATCCCAAGGATGGGAGGGTGCCACTAAAACATTGAAAGAATCTGAATTTAAGGACTTTCGATCCGAGCAAGAAACAAAGCTATTGGAAGCCTCTCGTGAACGAGGTCTGATCGTAGCTGAGCAAGAAGAAGATGGCTCCGGACCATTCCCACTACCGGACAAAAGCACTCTTGTAACTGGAACCATCTATGACGCAGTCGTTCTAGAGGTAACTCGCAAACATGCTTTCGTTGGAATCGGTAATCATGAGGCCATCGTCCCACTCTCTTGGAGCAAGTGGGGATACAAGCCTGATTTCTCGAGATCATTCAAACGTCGAGCACTGAGAGATTTGAGAGACATGCTCAATAAAGGAGATGTCGTTCAAGTGCGGGTTGAAACCTTGGATGCCCACACAGAAAAAAATCTAAAAGGGTACAAACCGATAAAAGACCGTACCATCGCGGCGGCTCAAGTTTGGAAAGAGCCCGGACTTGAAGGGGCCATGTTCTCATATCGTGTAACCAACTCTACCGATACCAGTAATGATCGTGGAGCTGTCATCAGTATGGTAGGCGGGTACGACTTTCAGAAGTCACAGTTCAACCGCGCCACTCAAGCGCGCAGACAGGTCGGATCCACGTTTAAACCCATCGTATATTCTGCCGGTATTGAAACCAAGAAGTTCACTGTTGCCTCTCAAATCCCCGATGCTCCTTTGACGTACCAAACCTTTGGAGACAAGCTCTGGAAACCAGGAAACTATGGAAACTCATACAGCGAAACAGGATACTTGAGTCTTAGACAAGCACTGCAAAAATCCAAAAATGTGTGCACAATCCGCGTACTCGATGAGGTCAACCTCGAGAGCATCTTCGACATCGCAGGACCAAGACTCCGAATTGGTTACGATATACCAGTCCAAAGTCGCACACACATCTCCGCTAATGAAGACTGTGCTGGTACCACCAATCCATCTGCGGTTCAAGGTATGCAGTGGTGTGAAACCATCGACCCAAAATCTTGTCCCTTGGTTCGAGCCAATCCCAAAACAATCAAGAAGAATGGCGAAACGATCACTGTAGACACCCCAAAAGCCTGTTTGGATGAGCCAGTCACCAAAAGCGGCGAAGAGTGGTGCCACTCTTGCGATGTCAATCTTCGTGTTTGCGACTGGTTGCCTATTGCCCAAATTC
>CAJWHX010000282.1 GCA_913040875.1 uncultured Pseudomonadota bacterium
GGCCAATCAATCGTACGTTCTCTGTAAAACAAAGATTTTTGGTCTATCGATTTCTGGAATCGTGCACAAAAGTCTTCGACCAAACGTCTGCCAACATCGCAAGTGATTGTGGCAAAGACTATGACTTTGAACAGACAGACAAACTCACAACAATGTTCAAGGAAAAGAATGAGTCCCTCGAAGACCTATTGGTTGGGCGCAGTTACTACGTCTTGAAGTATTTTGTAGGCATGGATGGAGATCGAAAGAAATTCTATACTCATCGGACAATCTCTGGAGATGTTGACGCTCTCAAACAAGACTTCATGGATAGCTATACAAAAGGATTTGTGAAACAATTCGCTCCACAGATGTACCCAAGAAAAGTCGTAAAACCAGTAAGTACAACGGGGTATGGCTTGGTTCGAAAAAGACACTCTGATGGTACCATACGAATTCACATCTGCGGTAATATTGGAATCATTGAGTCTAGACAAAAGGGAGCTAAAACATCAGATACCGTACCATTTTGTGCAGTGATTCTAGAAAATGGAGAATTACTGATGCGCAGTAACTTTACTGAGGAATCTCTTTTCGTCAGCCTTCTATCCTGAAACATACCCGTTCAGATTACTGAGAGACTTGCCATCCGTTGTAGGTCTCTCCTTCTACAGGATCGTCATCAACTGTCATTTCGATGAGTTCAACCGCATCCCCGGCTTCTAAATATTTGGAAGGATTGGGAGCCGTTAACGGGGTTGGACCGGTATCTTTATGTCTCTCTTGGAGAGACGTTTCGAAATACGCAACATGTGACAAACCATTGGGAACATATTCGGGGTCATGGGTCTTCGGTTTGCCTATTTTCGGATACACTCGGCCCGTATTGTGCATATGAAAAGCATCTTGGTATCGTTTGTATCTCAGAATTGTTCCGTAGTTTTCATCAACCCACCGCGCCCCAATCTCTACGGCTCGAGGACCAATTAAATCGTCAACCGAGACAGCCCCTCCAGACTTAGATAAGCCAATACTGTGATACCCCATAATCTGAAATGGTCCCCAAGATGTAGCCAATCTTCGGATATCAGAGTCACTCAGTCCTTGTAAATCGGTCTGCCTGAGATATTCAAACTTGCGACGTTTACCGTCCCTCAGATTTTTCAACTGACGGTACCGTTTGGGCTCAAATCGTTTCCCGCAGGGTTTCTGGCCTCCACACTCTAAGATGATGAGTGAAAGCAAGTAAGCTGGAGGAAGATCATAATGCTCAGCCCACAGCTCAACATCACTCTGATAGTTCATCTCAACGTTCTGTCTTGCATTTCCAGAATAGGCAGACCGAATAGCCCAATCAAAATCGGGTCCATCAAAACCCACGAATTCTAAAATGGGTATGCGTCTAGGCTGTGAGGTTGCAGTATAGACCACAGAGCACAACGAGGCACCAAATATCAATAGTGAAAGACGTTCCAACCATTCCTCCAGAATTAACGATCTGCACTTGTAACAACGATATGCCTTCAAATTTTCTTACATTTTTAGTGTACACCATTACAGCAATCGTTTCCGCTCTTAATCAAAAGAACTGAAACACTGAAGTTATGTAAAGTATAGTTAAAACTGTGTCTATCTGTCTTTTGTCACCGACACTCATCTATCACTCGAGTAGAAATACCTCTCCAGTTCCCAAGCCTGACTGATGCGCTCCGATGTAGACTCCATCTGAGGATAGTGCGACTGAGGACCCCACATGAACATCTGCAGCGTCTCCAAAGAACACCTCATCAAAGTAGTCTCCTGTGATGGGTCCATACTCTATGTAGACAGCGCCCTGATTGGCTTCTGTTACGGACGCGTCCGGAGCTGTTACTATAAGATCCAGCTCCCCATCCATATTGACGTCTTCTAGATACACACCATCTCCAAAACGAGCGTGGTTGATTGGCGCCATGATTTGAATGTCTGCAGTGCCAACACTCGCACCGACATCAGCAGGTCCAAATGCTATGTATACGGCTCCCATGTCTTGCTCTCGGTGCGGTGCCCCCATCACGATATCCTCATATCCATCTCCATTGACATCTCCCGTCGCCATCGAAAAACCAAGATTTGTATCTTCAATGTCTCCTCTCCAAGAACCATCTGCAGCACTGAGTGGTACCACAGGACCAAATGGAGCAAAAGACAAAGAGACTTGTCCTTCATAGGACGTTGTCGAATGATACGGGGAGCCAATAGCCACATCTGATAATCCATCCGCATTAAAGTCCGCTCTAGCCAGACTCCACCCCGCTTGCTCACCCGATTGCTCTCCAACAAAAACAACGTCTGCGGAGGCCGCCGATTGCTCACCGGGAGTTAACAGATTGAACAGATACGCTGCACCGTTGTGTATACCACCTACAGAAGCGTTGGGAGCTGTTGCCATCATCGAAGTTCCCTCGTGTGACATGTCCCATCCGAAATAATCTCCAGCGGCGTTTCCTGTCAGTATAGCGGTTGCTCCTGAGACATCTGGACCGATCGAAGCCGTGCTCAGTAAATAGATCGAACCAGAATTAAGTCCATTTCGATCTGATCCATAGGCCGATACCCACAGTTCAGCATACCCATCGGCATCCATATCGGGAAGAAGTCCAACTTGAGTTCCCAAATGATCAGCAATCGCCTCGCCCGATACGGTCATGATCGCATCTGCAATACTCGTGGAACCAAAGGGGATTCCATAGAGTCTACCCACACCCAAATCTGGGTCGTCGACGCCCGTTGCGGCTACCCAAATCAACGCCGCTGACTCATCCACAGCCAAGGTCTCACCAAAGTTGTCTCCCTGTGCATCCCCACTCAACCAGTCTAAACCAGTACAGGTGTCGACCAAACCATCACAATTTTCATCCACGTTCGAACCGCAAATGTCTGGTTGTTCAGGATGGATCGATTCATCTGCATCATCACAGTCTTGTCCACCACCGGATGCGTCAGCATACCCATCCAAGTCTGCATCAAAGTCGTCGTCGTTTCCGCAATCTTGGTCAACTCCATCGTAATACACCTCTACTTCCAATGGAGATATATCTGCGTTTGTATCATCGCAATCTTCAGGCAAAAATGATGCACCACCTGGGTTGTCGCAGAATAGCCCCACAACCGAACTGGGATCTCCAACGCCATCCCCATCTCCATCGGTGTACCAAAGCACTTCTTGAGCATCTGTATCCAGACTATCTACCAATCCATCACAATCATTGTCCAATGTATCCCCACACCATTCAATGGCCGAAGGGTGTATCGCTGCAACGGTATCCAGACAATCACCGGACTCAAGAACAGCTCGTGGATCTGGTTGAGTACAGGCCAACAAAGCGCTCCCCGTACCATATCCATCTCCATCTTCATCGATGAACCAATCGAGGGCATCTTGAACACTGTCATCTTGATCGTCAATCAACATATCGCAATCGTTGTCAATTAAATCACAATACTCTACTGCACTGGGATGGACTTCCACATCTGAATCATTGCAATCGTCACTGTTCTCGACATAGCCTTCGCCTTCAAAACATCGACGGTCTGTGACAAAAGGATTTCCATACCCATCACCATCAAAGTCTTTGTAAAAAACAGTGGCATCCAAAGAGGAGTCTTCATCGATTACTGTATCGCAATCATTGTCAATTAAATCACAGTACTCTGGTGCATCAGGGTAAACCAATGCCTGTGTATCGTCACAATCTCGATTGTCTGAGATGTACCCTTCTGGTCGTGTACAGGAAAAGACACCATCTTCAGGATTTCCGTATCCATCCCCATCTGAATCGGCGAACCATGGCAACGAACCAATCGGTGACTCCTCATCAATATAGGTATCACAATCGTTGTCAATCTCGTCGCACAACTCATCCGCATTTGGGTAAACGTTGGGATTGTTGTCATCGCAATCATCAGCAGCTACAAACCCATCTTGATCGGCATCGATGGTTTCCAATAGAGGGTTTGTTCCATTGTTTGCGGGACATGCCAAAAATAGTGTAATGAGATACATGTTGTTGTCCTTGAATTGGGTTGCCGAATTGTAACCTAAAATTCCGACTGTGGGGATTCAGAATCAAGATAAGACCACTTGCGAACCGGAGAATCTGTGGAAGGCTTACTCGTCATTCTAGTATCGGCCATCTCGCTATCCTTCTTTCTACAACAACAACAGGCTGAAGGAAAGCGAAGTGTCTTCAACCCGTATTTTTTTTGGGACGATTGGGCAAAACAAGAGGACTTCACCTTTTATCCGCCCACAGCAGACGCCCCAATGAATATCGTGGCCAATCTCTCTCCGTACACCATCTACATTTACGCCAAGCCCAAACATCACGAACCAGAGGCGCCACCTGAAGATCGATACTATACTGAGATTCGAGTTCCGTTGCGGTACACTTTGGCCAGTGGATTTTGGATGCAGAGCCGGAAAGGATTGGAGAAAATCAGACTCACAAAAACTGCGACTTTATTGCGATTCGAACGCGGCAATTTGGATGAATTGATGTTTGCGGAGGCCAAGGATCCCATCACCGGTCAATGGGTTCTCAATCAACCAGAATATAGAGAGGTCCTTGACCAATTTAAAGAACTGCCCCCCAAAAGTCGATTGGAGCAGAGAAATCTTGTATGGGCGTGTGAAAGTCTGAACATTGTCGACGTAGCCGCCGAGCTTGCCAAAGCAGTACAAGCCGCCAATGCCCTCGACAATGAATCGGTCAAAGCTTGGAAACACTGGTCCGAAGAACTCAATTGGACAATGAACCGTCAACATGGCTATCCTATGCTTTGGGGACGTCACAACGGGGTACGTATGCAGGTATCTGTACCGGACAACCTCAGCCCATACATTGAATTCAATGCCGAATTCCCACCTTCATTTCCAGAAGACCTTGCTCTCTGGGGGTTTGAGCACCTAAAAGATGGCTATAACCTACCGAAGATCGCTGGAGACCATGTGTGGTTTCAAAAGGGC
>CAJWHX010000283.1 GCA_913040875.1 uncultured Pseudomonadota bacterium
CGAAGTGAACCGTCGTACTCTCTTGCAAAAGCACAATGAAGTCGCTCGATTGCTCTCCGATTTGGACTATGCGACCCCAAATGAAGCGGCACGGATTGAGCGTTCTTTGGAACGTGTGATCACTGAGATTTGGCATACTGATGAACTCCACCGTCAGAAGCCAACTCCACTCGATGAGGCTCGTGCTGGATTGCTCATCTTTGAGAGCCGATTGTGGAATGCCATCCCCAAGTTTCTTCAGGTGCTGGACATTGAATTGCTGAACACCACTGGGAAACCCTTGGCGTTGACCGCTGCACCGGTTCGTTTTGGTTCTTGGATGGGAGGAGATAGAGATGGAAATCCGAATGTAACCCCTGAGATCACTCGGAAAGCATGGGCAACAGCTCGGTGGATGGCTGCAGATTTGTATTGGCAAGAGATTGATGCCCTTCGAGCAGAACTGTCATTAACCAACGCCTCTGCAGGCCTTCGTCAGCGAGTTGGTGATGTATCGGAACCGTATCGTGTACTCTTGCGTCAGGTGAGAGATCGATTGGATAGAACCAGAGATTGGGCAGCCGGCATCATGGCGGGAAAATTTCCCAAGATTCGATTGGATATCTACACCTCTGTAGACCAAATCTGGGAACCACTACAATTGTGCTACGACTCACTCATTCAGTCTGGATGTGAAATTATCGCACAGGGCCGATTGACAGATATTCTTCGTCGTTTGAGCACCTTTGGTCTGTGCTTGGTCAAGATGGATATTCGGCAAGAATCAGAAAAACATACGGATGCAATGGATGCGATAACAAGACACCTAGGGCTGGGGAGCTACGAGCAGTGGTCTGAAGCAGACAAGCAGGCCTTTTTATTGCGAGAACTGAACAATAGGCGCCCATTGATTCCGAACAATTTTGAAACCACTGCTGAAGTTCGAGACGTGTTGGATACCTTCAAAGAGATTGCACAGACTCCCAGTGAAAGTTTGGGTGCCTATGTGATTTCCATGGCAACAGAACCATCGGATGTATTGCTAGTGGAACTCTTTCAAAAGGAAATGGGGGTTCCTAAGCCCCTTCGTGTGGTGCCTCTGTTTGAGACCTTGTCTGATTTGGAAGGGGCAGCCAATACGATGGACTTACTGTTGTCGCTGCCGATTTACCGTGGACGTACTGAAGTGGAAGTCATGCTTGGGTACTCTGACTCTGCAAAGGATGCGGGAAGACTTGCAGCCTCTTGGGCTTTGTATACCGCACAAGAGAGATTGGTGGCAGTGTGTGAGAAGTATGGCGCTCGTTTAACGTTGTTTCACGGTCGTGGTGGAACGGTTGGTCGTGGTGGCGGACCGATGTCCTTGGCTATTCGCTCTCAGCCTCCCGGATCGATCTCCGGTGGTCTCCGCGTCACGGAACAAGGCGAGATGATTCAGGCAAAGTTTGGCTTGGAAGACATCGCGATTCGAACGCTGGAAGTCTACACGACGTCTGTGGCGGAAGCCACCCTGACGCCTCCTGCACCACCCAAGAAGGAGTGGCGAGAAGAGATGGACCGTTTGGCAGCGCGTGCCGTAGAGGGATACCGAGAAATTGTACGCGGTCATGCAGACTTTGTTCCCTATTTCCGTTCTGCCACTCCAGAACCGGAACTGGGCCAACTCAACATTGGCTCTAGACCTGCGAGGCGCCGAAAAGGTGGCGGAGTAGAATCTTTGCGAGCGATTCCTTGGGTGTTCGCATGGACTCAAACTCGTTTGTTGTTGCCATCATGGCTGGGAATAGGCGTAGCCTTAGACGGAAAGACCGATGCCATTCACAAAGAGATGGTTGCGGAATGGACATTTTTAAACTCCACGATCAATTTGATTTCGATGGTCCTCGCCAAAGCCCTCCCAGATGTCGCAGAGTATTATGAAGAATTGCTCGTTGACTCAGCGTTGCATCCGCTTGGAAAAGAACTCCGTGGTCGGTATGAAACCGCTAAGAATTCCATTTTGGAATTGACCGGTCGAACGGATCTATTGGAGCACAATCCAACACTTCAACGGTCGATCGTATTGCGAAATCCATATGTAGACCCGATCAATGTTCTTCAAGCAGAGTTGCTACGTAGGTTGCGCACACCAGATTTGACCGACGCACAGGCAAAGCAGCTTGGTGACGCGTTGAGAATCAGCATTAATGGAATCGCCCACGGTATGCGCAATACTGGCTAGAAGAGGTGCTGATACCTTCTGAAGACCGATGCCAGTGGACCTTCGATATCGTCAGCCGTCAATCCATATTCAGATAGGTCATAGTGGTGTTTCGAGCGATAGGGCTGGTGTTCCAGTTCGCTTACACGTGATTCTACGGAAGGGGATAACTCGGGAAGATCTAGATGTTCTACGATGTTGTGTAGCGTCTTTCGAGTGTTGGTTTTCAAGTCGTTGTATCCAACAGTGATTCTTCGATGTTCTGGAATGTGCTTGATACCTTCTTCATTTTTCAAATAGGTGCCGATACTGTGTTGCAAAATCCATTGGACGTGTGCTGGAGACAATCGTTCCACTTTGGGTTTTCGAGATCCCCACAGTGCCAACATTAGACTCATTCTAGAAGGAATGGCTTCCAATGGATTTCGAATCAAGACGATGATTTTTGAGTCTGGGAAGACGGTGTTTAAATGAGGCAACACACGCGAGAATCTTGGATTTTTTCCAACATAGATACCAGTGCCCCGTTGGCGCTGCAACTTCTTCTGTATACAGGCTCGGTACCACATCAGTGCCGAGAATTGTTCTTCGGGAGTCCAGAACTCAAACTCTTTGGGCATTCCTTTGGGTCCGATGTCAATCAAGGTTGGGCTGTCGTTGATGCAGATATCTGAAGCGTATTGACTCCACATCACAAACTCATCTTCTTCAGGTTCGTTGAACCGTACTCTGTGGATATTATCTAGATGCCCTAGAAGTCGATCCTGAAGCGCATTGAATCGCGTGAGGATATGATTCCCAGTGGCTTGATCCAGTTGACTGAATGCGTGCAAGCAATGTTGAAACGACGACGCAGGGAAGAGCATCTCATGTAGGTCCAGGCTGTGTGCCCAGTCATTTCCCGCCATCAATCGATGCAAAAAAGTAGTGCCAGATCGTTGATGACCGGCGATGAATAGGCTCTGATCTGTTTGTGGAGTCGGGATTTTTGATGGAAGGATACCGTCTATGGCCCAAGCGATTTGATTGAAGAGATACACAGCCAAATGAAATCCCATCGAAGGTACAGTAGATGCGAGTCCATTTTGATCGATCATGACGCGTTGTTTTTTCCAAAAGATGTCCCAGCGAAAAGGGGTCAGAAATCGCGGGTGTAGGGTAGCGAGATCGGTTTTGTTCATGGGTTGATTCCCATCTGAGTTCTAGCCATGTCTCTGAGGACTTTTTTGTCGAGTTTGTTTTGTCTACCCGTGACGGGAAACTGTGATAGCCCAAAGCAATAGTCCGGTTTCACTTGGTGACCACAAACCTCAAAGGATGTTTCTTTGAGCCAGTCGGAAGTTTTGGTATCAGAGTGAGCCCATTCCACAAAAAGAATCACATCCTCATCTTCTCTGTCGGCGTTCCAAACCCCAACCAGTGCCGATTGTCGTACCAGTGTGGTTTCGGACTTCGTGTTGAAATGCTCTGTGAGTTTTGTCTCGAAAGTCTGGGGGTAGATGTTGAATCCGTTGCGAATGATCATGTCTTTGATGCGCCCTTCGAGTACCAGCATTCGCCGACCTTGAAAGTCTACCCATCGGCCCAAATCACCAGTAGACAGACCGGTGCTTGAATCTCGAGGTGGATGTCCAAAGTATCCAGAATAGAGCGAAGGACTGTGGACGATGATTTCACCAATCTCCGACCCAGGAGTGGAAGGAACGATGTTTACTTGAAGGGTATCCAGCACTTCTCCTACCAAATCTCCTTGTCCATCCCATCGAAGTTTATCAGACGCCTCAATGAATGCGATACCTCCGACCTCTGTCATGCCGTAGACCCCTAGTATTCGAGTTTTATCAGCGGTTACGGCTGTGAGCTTCTCCAAGAAATTTTTGGTTACCGGAGCACTGCCCAGCATGATGGTACCAAGGTTCTCTGGTAGAGAGGTCAGGTCTCCAGATTTAAAGAGCTCCATCCACAGATAGGGAGAGGTGAAACAGGCATCGATGTCGCCTGACTCTATCAGTCTGAGCATTGACCGTGCCCGCTTTAGCTTTCGTCCTTTATTGACGTAGGCGGTGTAGCCCATTTTGATGGCATACAAGGCTTGGGGTGGTGTATCGGCCAAGAAGTTGGTAATATCACAGTGTCCGATAGCTTGGTGGATGTGATTCAGAAAGTGCTCGAGTGCGCTGCAGCTAAATTGGACGCATTTGGGTGCACTGGTTGTGCCTCCAGTAAAGACGATGATGGCTTCATCATCCTCCTTCGTATCTGCCGGTTCCGTAGTTTCTCCCTCTTGAGAAAGACGAGATGATGACAATGTCAACGAAGTGCTCTGTTCAATCTTTGGCCAGGGAGGCACCGTGATGTCAAAGTATGACAAGAGACTTCGAACACCGGGCAGTCGATGAATCCAAACCAGCTTTGAATGAATTAAAATCCATTTTAATTATTCAACTCTAGGGAGATTTTTTATCTCAAAAACCAAAGAAACCATTTAAAATTAGATCTATAAAAACGACTGAGCAAGCTATTGATCTTTTTGAAAAGGGTAAAATTTCAGCAATTCTAATATCTTCCAATTTGAATAAAAAATATGAGATAATATGGGAAACAAATTATTTACCTTCTAAAGATAAAAACTTAGCAATTTTCTCAACAATAGTAGGTTTCTTTTTAGTCTTAATAGTCTTGATTGGTCGATTAACCAAAATGCATCCATTAGCTATCTTTTCAGATTTTTTTGTAGATACCATAAGAGGTGTACCAATGTTGGTAATTATCTTATACATAGGTTTACCTTTAGC
>CAJWHX010000284.1 GCA_913040875.1 uncultured Pseudomonadota bacterium
ATACGGTGGTTGGGTTTTGGACTGTCAATCTTCATGACGGAAGACAAAGTGGCTTCATCCTTACAATCTGGGGAGAGTGGTGGCACAACGACGGGAAGTTTTGACCATCGTTGAAACTCCATTGATGGCACCCATACACTTTTAGATGTGAGCGCCTCTGTTGTACAGGAGGGGGAACTGCGAAAGCCTTTTGTATTCACAAAGATGTGATGGTGCTCATCACATTGTTGTGTTGGGATACGCGTTTTCGGTGCCAGTGTTGATACCGTATCTGTACAGGCGGTGGTTGGGATGAGTCCAGTTTGTGCACAGACCTCAAGTACAGTCAAAGAGTCGGGCTTGTTTGGGGTAACAAAAGGGTCTTCGAGGCGTTCCATAATTTCAAAGAAAACCGTACCAGCGGCTTCAGATCCGATGAGGTGCACACTGGAATCATGATTCAGATTGCCAAACCAAACCGTTGCAACATAGTCTTGTCCCCACCCAGCCGTCCAAGCGTCGTGAAATCCAAAACTGGTACCGGTTTTCCAGGAGAATGGCTTTTGTTGAGACGTATATTGCATCCGATCGGGGAAGTCCGGTCGATCTCTTTGGCGCAATGCTTCTCCTGTAAGCCAGCTAGCCCCATCAGAAATCGATTGGGTTTCCATCATGGTAATGGATGGGAGTAGAGGTTGCTCTAAATCTGATGGGGTTAGCAATTGCAGAGGCGTCATCTTTCCGCCACCGGCCAAAATGGTATAGGCCTGCGTGAGTTCAAGAGGGGTGACTTCCAGTCCTACAGCCGCTGACAACCCAAGTTGATCTTTTCGTCGTTCATACTTTCGGATCCCGAGTCCGCTCAGGTGATGTAAGAACTCGTTCAAACCCATTTCCGACAGCAGTTCAATAAAGGGAATGTTGTACGACTGCGACAACGATTCTCGTAATGTGACCAAACCGTGGTAACTTGCTCCATAGTTACGTGGTTGATAGCCTCGGAAATTGTGTGGGATATCTTCCATGATACGAGACGGTGTTGCCAGACCCAAATCAATAGAGAGCGCATAGAGAAATGGTTTGAGGGTTGAACCTGCAGAGCGCGTGGTTGAATACGATGCAATCGTAGATCCATGTTCCCCTGACCAATAGTCAAAGTTTCCAATGAGACCTCGTATCTCTCCTGTATGACGATGAGCAATTACGATGGCCGCATTGTGAATGCCTCGACGATGATAGTCTGTGTATCGATCGGTCAGAATACTTTGTATGGTAGTTTGTACTGTAGAATCCAACGTCGTCTGAATACGTGCAGAAGGGTCTAGGCTGGGCGCTAGTTGATCCATTAAATGCGGCAAGTTCCTAGGAAACGAACGAGCATTGGTTGGTACGGGCAGGTTGAATACACTGGCTTCAATATCCGTACCTGCTTCAATGGGTAGATTGTCAGTGGAAAGAAGTAGCCTAGCAATGTGATCTCGACTTCTTTTCAGACGTCCCGAGTTGTATTGAGTGGGGTAACGAGAGTTGGGATTTTGGGGGATTGCGATGAGAAGCGCGATTTGATGGGCTTCTAGATGTTTGGGTAGTTGACCAAAATATGCCAACGAGGCTGCTTCAATGCCTTCAATATTGCGACCAAATGGAATGAAGGTCAGATAGAGTTCTAAGATTTCTGTTTTGGAAAAGTGCCATTCGAGCTGTACGGCTCTCCAGGCTTCGACTATTTTTGAACGATAAGTGCGCGGTCGGGGTTCCACAATGCGAACCAGCTGCATGGTGAGTGTGCTGGCTCCCGATACAATTTCACCCGACAGTATATTTTGAACCAGTGCTCGAACTATAGAGAGTGGGTCAAATCCAGTGTGCCAGTAAAAGCGTTCGTCTTCAATCGCCAATAATGCGTCGACATATGCAGGGTCAATACGAGACAAATCAACTTGTGTCCGCCATCGCTCATCAGGGGCCAATTGAATGTGCGCGACAGATCCGTCACTGTATAGCAGCATCGGAGAGTGGCTTTCCTGCAATCGCTCAGGGAGTGCAATGGTTTCAAAAGAAATAAGGAGACTGAGTCCACCACCGATGAGCAGACCCAATCCCCATTTTGTATATCGTGACCAAACAGCCATTGAGTTACAGCTGTTTGCCTTCCCACGCACCAGAAATTGTTACGATAGACCCTCTGTGCCTAGACCAGATGGTATCGTCATACATGGCTTCGATGCTGACAGGAGGTATGGTAAAGGTTCCACTGGTGGTCGCTCTAGACATATATATGATATCTTTGCTTTGTCCTCGAGCTAAGTCACCAAAGATTTCGATCTGATTGTCTTGAATGGTCAGATACTCTGATTGCCACAACTCGTTGGACACGTAATTGCCGGGGGTGATGCTGTTGCTATTGAGATTTGGATTTTGAATCTCCCAACCGGCTGGGATTCGGTCAACAAGAGCCAGCTCATTCAGGTCTTTACCACTTGTATTGGTTAAAGAGAGGACGACGACGACTTCATCACCGAGGTTTTGCGTTTCTGGATTGAAAACACTACCATCCATGTTTCGGTAGGACCTCACAATTTTGATCCCTTGATCCCCATATTCATGTTGACCGTCTGCGCGGACACCTTCCGTAGAGATAATTAAGAATCCATCCGATCCACTCCCTTTTAGGGAGAGTTGATTGCCGTTGCGTTCTGTGTCCCATACTGACCAAGAACGATTTCCTGTGCTTTCATTGATTGCAGTGAGAGTTTTGTTGTTTTTGGTGAGTGTGGGCGCTTTCCAAGAGGTGTCTCCGAGCACACGTTGAGCCATCGCATACGTACTCCATCCCATTGACTGTGTGGAGATGTAGCGATTTTTATACGATAGGATTGTGTTGTGTAAATCGAACGCCAACGTTTCACCCGCCTTCTCTTCATTGCCAAACATCTCTTGATGTAGGGCTAGGATAAGTCCCTTGGTGCGCAGACTGCTTCGGAAAGACCAATGGTCGTACCCACTGGATATCTTATTCAGTGCCGTTAGATTTTTGAGCTCCGATTCATAGGTCCGATCGCCGCTTAAATAGAGTGCGGTTTTCAACATGAATTCAGACTCATAGTTTCGTTGGACTCCGGATTCTAGCAATGCGCGAATGGCAACCGGTTTGCCTTTTCCGACTCGCGCCAACAGATAGTGTGCATAGGGTTTGGTGCTCGGCATGTAATAACGATAGTATCCATAGTCATAGCTGCCGTCTGTGACGCGATCGAGATAGCTGGTGGTACCATCTAAGAGACTCTCCATAACCGGATGACCGGCATCCTTTGCATCGAGTAAGACATGCGTTGCATATGCGGTACCCCACGGGTGAGACTCTCGCGCTCCAGGCCAGTATCCAATACCGCCATCACTGGTTTGCATTGATGCCAGTCGTTCCACACCCGACTTGACCATTTGCTCAATGGGCTTGTCTTGTATCGCGGTGGGGTCAACAGTGCGCAGGATATCGGCCGCAGAGATCAGTGGGCGCAAGGAGGATGAAGTTTGTTCAACACAACCGTATGGATAGCGGATCAAGTCTCTTACGCGGACCAGAGATTCAGAATACGGATTGTTGGTACTCCAAACCACGGTATCTTCAACAGACCAACCTTTGAGGTAGGGAGTGAGATCAGCGGTTCCTTTGAGATTGCTTCCCAGAACAGAACTCAGCTGAATGTTTTGGAACTCACGAACCGTAGGCTTTTTTGAGCCGAAAGGAACTTCCAGTTTCTCTTCAGATTTGAGCGAGCCATCGGCATTTTTCGCGTTGACGGTAAAGGTGGCAAAACCACTTTCCGCCAGTGCACGTGCTTTGAAGACCAAGACCTTTTGTTCGTCCGCTTTGATCTTGACCGTAGTACTGTCTTTTCCTAAGAACTGGATGGTCTTTGCTTTGATGGCGTCGGTGCGCCCCAATGGGATTGTGCTCTCAGCGTCCATTGAGAGTGTAACGGTTTGCTCTTTGCCACTTAAGTTGGTGATGAACACCGGTACGTCAAAGATGTCACCTTCAGTGAGGAAGCGCGGTAAGGTAGCCTGCATCGTTAGAGGATCGCGTACCAACACATTTTCATCAGCCGAGGCAAAACGAGTGGGAGAAGCGGTCCAAGCCATGACACGTACAGAACCGCTGTACTGAGGAATGGAGAAGGTGGCAGAGGCTTTGCCACTGGAGGCAACATCCACCAATCCAGACCAAAGGGCGACGGGTTTCACAACTTTGGCTTTGCGTCGTGCGTCTCCGCCATCCGCGCCCCCACCAGCTGGAGCAGAATCCATAGAAGGAGACGAGATACCCCATCCGACGGTTTCGGCAGTGTTTACATCCAATGGCATCTTGGGAAAGAGGGCATCAGATGGATCCGGCGTCTTAAAGTTTGTCAGAGAGAGGAGACCTTCATCGACAACAGCGACCATAGCAACCGTGTCCTTCTCTACAGAATCACCCAAATCCAAATCCACTGTCATCTCTGTGTTTGCTTGGACTTCGGTGGGTGCACTGATGGCAAGGTTGTGGTAAAACTGTTTGCTGCGTACCTTGATGGGTTGTGTACCGAATGCACGAGACGGCATGTAGGCCATTTCTGAGTCACTGTGTGCGTCTTTGACCATCAGAGCCGTTACGTAGACCGTATTTTGGAAGGGTTGTCCAGCCAGCGAGAATTGCCAGTCGATTTCACCGGCCTCTTCAACATCCATCCATTCTTTACGAATGATGCCATCATTTTCGACTGTCCATAAGATTCTGCCTGGATAAGGAGCAACAGTGGTTGCAGTGGCTGTTTCTTGAAGGTTCATTGACGTCGGTGTACGAATGTCTAAGTTGTCCGGTCTGAAAGGATCTGGGGTTTGAACTCTGGATCTTGAGTACCAGTAGTCATAGCTTCTTGAGAGATCGAGGAAGGTGATGCTCGAACCCGCTTGGGCTCGGATTCGATACTCTTCGATGTCTCTATCCCCGCGG
>CAJWHX010000285.1 GCA_913040875.1 uncultured Pseudomonadota bacterium
CAGACGCCGCTGAACGAAAGACACTTAATATCAACACATCTTCATAATATGGACCGACATTTTTAATGACATTGGGAGCCTGATTTTGGTCGATTTTATACAAGATTGAAATAATTGAGTTGACGTTCAAGCCTTCTTTGGAAGGTAGGCTGAGTTCGACTTCTAGGTTCATGGTACGGGTTGGAACTTTGACGATCTTTGTAATGAAAGGATTGACGATGACCGTTCCTGGTTCATGAATGTTGGTATCTAATTTACCTAGTCTTTGTTTGACCCCGACCTCTCCCGGACGAACAATTGCACATCCGGTGATGAGTAGTGACATACAGGTGAGTGTTACAGCACAGTTAATTTGACGAGAAGATTTTTTCATGGTTTATCCTAAGTGTATTTTTGATAGTAAAACTATTATTTCTAAATAACAGTAATCTATTATACAATAGTAATACTATTATGTCAACAGGTAAGACTTTTATTTTTCGACAAACTGCGAAAAAATTGTAAACCTCAACTCGTTGTAAATAGTCGAGATCGATGTTGAGTTTGGTATTCTAGATGCGACAGGAGTCCGTCGGTATCAAAGATCCCATTAAAAATAGTCAGGTCGTAACTGTAGATTGTAATCTTGCATCATTAAGAATATGCTCGATGAGAACCATGCTCACGATTTCAAAATGGCGTCCATTGCATCTCATTTGACTGAAATTAGAATACGTCAATCGTTGATTCAAGGTGACTGAATAGCGAGTGAATGGTTTTTGATTGGGGTGCTTTACTTGGTTGTAGAGAGTTCTCAATCACCTTTTCGCCGACATAGTTTCTATGACGCAAGTATTCTACATTACCGTTATTATCTCGAATAAATGACAGGTTGTCATAGGTACCATCTGGATAGTGCAACAAGAAATTGTCCGGACGAACAGGCTCTAGAATAGAATCGTATCCAATGTTGAATTCATCTAAGGTGGGTATTTCTATGCTTAGACCATTTTCTTCTACAGTGATATACATTTCCCCGATGTTAAAATCGTTGTTGAATGTACCAACATACTCAGATAATTCTGTTGGCAGGTCGATTTGACTGTCGGTTCCTGCTATCAACGCCTCTAAGCCAAGTGCAATGGGGACACTGTTCGTTGGGCTAGCGTTGTCTCTATTGATCAAAACAATCACACCAGAGCCAAATTCTGGCAATAGGTACATGTGAGAGCTGTATCCGTAGATTGATCCTGTATGAGACCACATTTCGACCGAATAGTGTTTGTCACCCATATCGATGCCATCTTTGACAACCAGACCGTAACCGTATCCCTTTGATGGGTATCCCTCTTCTGTATCGACTTGTACGGATGTCATTTCCAAATGCTTTTCAGTACTGAGAACACTGGAATCTCCATTTAAGAGAAAAAGAGCAAATGCAGCCATGTCATTGACAGACGACCATGCTCCCATTGCCGGCCACAAGTGTGACGCACTGTAGGCTTCAGCATCAACAGTGACCTCTTCTCCAACTTGATTTGGCCAGTGTGTTGTAACTCCGAGTGCATAGGCAGCGTTGGATACGATTGAATTGGTGGCTAATCTGGTGTTGGTCATTCCGAGAGGAGCCCATAGATCTTCTTCAAGTGCTTCTCGAAAGTATTGTTGTGTACACAGTTCGAT
The DNA here is from genome assembly GCA_913040875.1 of uncultured Pseudomonadota bacterium. The sequence goes on from CAJWHX010000285.1 coordinate 1,663, forward strand.
CATACGACCGGCCAATACGAAGTTGGAGTTTGAATAGTTGTACATTCGTCCCGGAGGAGACAAGAAATAACCGAGTTCTTGATAGACTGGTAAGAATGACTCAATCATTCCATCCCCATCTTCTCCAGATTGCTCTTGTACATCCATCAATCCGCCTGTCATTTGTAATACGTCTTTGACTGTGAGATTTTGACTCAATGCTGGTTGTTGCTCCATTTCAAAGTTCGTGATCACCTGATTGACAGTGTCCTGAAGTGCGAAGCAATCCGCGTCGACTTGTTGAAGAGCGACGGTTGCCGTCATCGGTTTCGTCAATGATGCAACTCGAAACAACGTATCTCCGGTAACGGATGAATCATCTTGGGTATCTGACCCAAAACCCTGACTCCACACGAGCTGACCATCTCGAATCACGGCAAGTGCAAATGCAGAAGCGTCCGTTTGATTGATGTCGGTATTAATGGCATCCAACAATTCCTCTTCAAAAGCAAGGTCATTGTCGAGTTCTTTTTCAGTAGATGTGCAAGACAAAAGAAGGTACAGCATGGGGTTCTCATGTAAAAGGGTATAGATAAATCTATTCATCAGATCTCAATAATACGAATTGTTTCCCGATCCATTTGGGGATTGTTGTGGATGAATCTGAGGTTTTCAATCAGATTTGAGATGTCCCATTGCTCAGCAACATGGTTCAACGGGCGCATATGAAGATATACTAATTTTGTCGACTTATATTCGGAGAGTACACGAAGTACTCTTGTATTTCATCCGTAAATTTAAACCGGAGTTGCACCCATGTTTTCATCTTCATTTACCTTGAACCTACCATTTAGGGGCTTGTTGATATTGTCCTACATGGGATGTACTGCAGACAAGTTGGCTGATGACTCTTCTGTTCAGGGTGTGGAGACTTCTAAATACCTTCAACCGTTGTCTGTTTCTTCTGATTACAAAATTGTAGATCCCAATGACAATCAGGTTCTTTTACGAGGGGTGAACATTACATCTCTCGGTGAATACTGGCAGGGAAATCCAAATTTTCCAGCCACGTTGCCCACAACAGAGATGGACTTTCAAGCGATGGCAAATCGGGGTATATCGGTGATTCGATTGATTGTTCATTGGTCTAGGTTGGAACCCACTGCTGGTGAGATAAATGTAGAATATCTTGATGAGATAGATGAGATGGTTTCTCTAGCCGCAAAGTACAACATCTACACTGTGATTGATATGCATCAGGATGCATACTCTGCATTCATTTACACATCTGTAGATGAAGACTGTCCCGACGGTACAACTCCTGGTAAAGGATGGGATGGTGCTCCGGAGTGGGCAACGATTACCGATGGACTCAGTACCTGTATTGAGGGCGAGCGAAATAGTGCTCCGGCTGTAATTGCTGCCTGGAACCACTTCTATGACAATACAGACGGTATACAAGATCACTTTGTAGAGTCTTGGGGTGCCATCGCCGAACGGTTTGCAGGCCGTCCTGAAGTCGCAGGGTATGATCTGCTCAATGAGCCAGAAACGTCTAGACCGGCTTCTGAACTGTTGCCATTGTATGAGGGGTTGCTGACCGCGGTCATATCTGAAATCCAAGAGGCCGAATCCGAGGCTGATTTTCAACATTTGATTTTTATTGAGCCGACGATACCGGCTGCCGATGTTGTGATGGGGCTTGGAATTCCAGACCCTGAACGAATGGGTGTCCAAAATCAGAATGTTGTTAATGCCACCCATAATTATGCAGAGTCGATTGAGATCGGTGGACTTTCGTTAGAACAAACCAACTCGCTGCTTGTAGCACTGGCTCAAACCCAGCAGACCCCACTGTGGATAGGGGAGTATGGCTTTTGGAGTACGGATTCTGAGGTGCTCTCGATTGCTGAAAGATTTGCCGTCGACGAAGACAATCACGGTTTGGGAGGAGCCTGGTGGCAATGGAGACAACCTTGCGGAGACCCTCACAGTGTACATTTGGTGGATGGAGAGTGGGTACCATATGATGAAGTGGTGCATCTGCACACAATGGATTGTACGACCAATACCGAAATTGGAGCAACCGAGGAACTGCTGCAAATTTTGGGACGCGGATATCCAAGAGTCACCGCCGGTCGAATCCGAACGTTGGAAAGTGACATTCACACTGGGAGATTGTTTCTAGAGGGTGAAGCCCTCGCCAGTGGTCAGTCACTGGTTGTATGGACTCCTACCAGTGAATCCACCCATCAAATTGTCGCGGATAGGATGGAAGACTTGCACAGCGAACCGATTGACGGTGGACGACTTATCTCAGGTGTGATTCCCGATATGGGCAGGTATACGTTTGAAATCAAAGAGGTTTCAGAGTAAGTTCAATAGTCTAGTGACTTACTCGTATACTCTGATGTAGTCAATCAAATATTGCGTTGGAAAGGATAGGTTGTCTACACTGCCTCCAGCACCACCGCCAAGAGCCAAGTTGAGAAGGATGTAATGCGGCTGTTGAAAAGGGTTTTCTCCTGCACAATTGGCATTGCCGTTGATGGTGGTGGACAGGTCTACGGAATTGATTTCAGTTCCATCGACGTAGATGGTCATGTTTTGTTCTGTACGTACCAGCTCCCAAAGATGAAACTCATCCGTCCAACCCTCTGGTAAGTCTGTCACATTCCAAGACTCTGCGTCCCAGACTGGCGTCCAAGGCTGATTTGAACCCCATGCAAAGTTGCCCAAGATTTTCCCACCGTAGTTTTCCATGACGTCGATTTCACCGTTTGAAGGCCAATCACATTCTGTTCCGAGTGTCCAAATGGCTGGCCAAGTCCCTGCAAAATTCGTAACTTTTGCCCTGACGACCATCCGTCCGTATTGCCATTCAAATTTTCCCTCAGTGTTTATACTGGAGGAGGTATACTCGATGTTTTCTCGGTTCAAACGCCAGTTGCTGGATGATGGGTCATAGTTGGGATTGGGTCGTTGTTCATTTCGTCCTTCAATGACCAGATAGCCATTTTCTTGAACGGCGTTGTCTTCTTGGTACCATTGCAGTTCTTCATTTCTCACAAACCCTTCTTCGAACTGCCATTTGCTGGGGTCAACGGGACCATCGATATCGAACTCATCAGACCATAGGAGTACTTTATCCGCCTCTCCCACTTCTACGAGTTCAAGATTGTCTGCAAATCCAAGTGCGTCGCCACTGTGTTTGTATGCAAAGATGACGGCGCTTGTGTTGGAAAGTCCAGTGGAGAATGTAACGGACTCCTCGGTGTATTCACTGGTGGTAAATTGAACCATCTTTTGT
>CAJWHX010000286.1 GCA_913040875.1 uncultured Pseudomonadota bacterium
CGAGCATCGTATTGACACCCACAGATTTTCCTGAACCAGTTGTACCTGCTACCAACAAATGAGGTGTCTTGGTTAAATCGGTCACATAAGGAAACCCATTGACATCTTTACCGATCGCCATCGGGAGAATGGCTTTGCTCTCTTGAAAGACCTTCGACCCCAACATATCTCGAGACCAGATGATCTGACGCTCTTTGTTTGGAATCTCAATACCGACCACATCTTTACCGGGGATTGGAGCCACAATTCGTACACTGACTGCACGAAGTGCCATCGCTATATCATCAGACAATGTTGCAATTTTTGAAACGCGAACCCCTCGAGCAGGCTTAAACTCAAAAGTGGTAATCACAGGACCAGGGCAAATCGTCTCTACTTCACCGTGTACCTTAAAGTCCGCAAGCTTATCTACTAAGGTGTCGGCTAATTCCATCAACTCATCTTCATCAAACTTGGCGACATCTTTTTCATGATAATCGAGCATGTCCAATGTTGGAAGCTTAAAGTCAGCGTAAGGATTCGTTAATTGACGAACCTCCCCTGCTCCACCAGTTTCAATATTTCCAGGATTGACCATAACACGGGCTGGAGTCGATTCATCAAAACCCTCTTCTGAGTTCTCATCAAACTCAATCTCATCAACCTGCATCGCCATTGCAGGAGTCACTTCACGCTCGGGAAGTTCGATATTCGATCTTGATACCTCCTTCTCATCGGTCAACTGTCGTGCCTGAGATTTTAACTCATCAATTTGCTCTGCCAATTGAGACACACTGGTTGGTTGTTTAGAAGAAGCGGTAGACTTGATTTGGACCTGGATCGATTCTCTAGACTCTATATCTGCAGTCCCTGAAGAGTCCATGCGGGATTCTAATACATCTGCTGTACCTCCCTGATGCAAACTGTGTGATGCTCTCGTTTGACGATTTTGTTGTACAGGGGGCGCGATTGGTTTTGGTAAGTCGTATTGATCTACTTGCTCCACATCACCATCACTGGTGAATTCTTCTGACTCTGCCCCCATTAGATGCGCAGCCACAGAACCCACCTCTGGTTCACTAAGCGCAGGTCTACGAATGTTGAGGGTCGACTTAAGAGGAGAAGGAGGCAATGCACTTAATTTTTGTTTGGGAGTGGACATGGGACCTTGTGTGGCGGTCACATACCATTCTGACAGGTCTTCTTCCCAAGCATTTTCGGGTAAATCAATCTCTTGTTGTGCTGGAAGTGGATGAGCACCGGGGCTGTGCTTCTTTGAAGTAGAGACCGTTGACTGTTGCTTATCAGAGACATTCATTGGTGTGGCAAAAGAATTGAACCCTGTCGAGGTTTCATGTCGATGAATATCTGGGCGTTTTGTGGCAACCGCAGGTTCATTCGCTGTAATCGTTTCATCAGGGCCCTTGGTTTCACGACGGACCTGGACTGGTTCCGGCTGACGAGGAAGCGGATTGGGATCAAACGTGCTGTCATCTTGATTGTCAGCCCAAGATTCTGAGAGTTCGACCTGAGCAACCTCACGCTGTTGTACTCGAGTTTTTGTCACATCATCTGGCAACTCTTGCGTATGATAATCATATGTGAAACTCTCGGACTCTTCATCCTCAGGAAACTCGTACTCAGAGGAATGTTCAAATGAATTTGGAGGAAGACTGTCCTCTTCACTATAGCCAAATCCATCATCGGTAAATACCGAACCCGTATTCATAAACGAGTCCCCATACCAATCATCTTCATCGATAACAGCGGGCTCTCTAGAAAAACGTTCCTTTAATGTTCCTGTGACGGAATCTGCAATATCTCTCGAACGTTCTTTCAAGAGGTACAGCACATCTTGCCCCCAGTTTAATGAGCGCTGACCCAAGTCTGGACCGCGCTCTTCGATACCCTGGAGACTTCTCTCAACGATATCGCGCAACTCCATTCCAGCAACAAAAATAAAGATTGTCACAGCAAGACCGGAAAGGAGGAGCCAAGCACCACCGGTTCCTATCATCTTGGTCATCAAAACTGTAGTGGTATGGCCAAAAACACCACCGGCATAAAAGTCCAATTGCGTTGGGTCTGTATTGAGCAAAGACAACACACAGAGCAAGTTCCAAAACAGCAATCCAACTCCAATCATTTTTAATGGCGCCAGAATGGTTCTACCAGCTGCCATCCATGCGCACAAAACACCAATCGGCAATGCCGCCCAAGCACCATATCCAAACAGACCATACAATTTTGTAGACAAGAGTACACCGAGAACTCCGCACCAATTGGCAACATTTCCAGTAGTGATAACCTGCATATCATTCGGACTGAAAGAAAACAGCGACAAGCCAATGTACACACAAAACAAACTGGCAAACACCAACAGAAAGGGCTTCGCTGCAATTGCTGAATCTGTAACCACTTCAAAAATCGAAATCTGCTCCGTTATTTCCTCAACGGTCACTTCTCTAGTACGTGATTCTCGAGTCCGAGTACGCTCCGGAGAGCGTCTTGATTTCGTACGCTTTCTAGGCTCGGAAACCGTTTCATTCGCTACAACGGAAGTCTTTTTACTCTTTCTTGCTTTCTTTTTGGTGCTGGAAGTCTTATTAGAAGCCACTATAATCTCCTGTATACAGGATAAAGATATCAAATTTGTCTTGACACGTCACCACTTTATCAGTTTTTTTCTTGACAATGCAACACCTTTCTCAAAATCTACATGGACGATCGGTACTAATTACAGGCGGATCTGGATACATCGGTCGAGTTGCCTCTCTGATGTTGGAACATTGGGGATGCACGGTCTGGTGCCTAGATGACTTGTCTGGAGGACCCAAGCCGAAGAAACTTCAGAGATTTATTGAAGGGTCCATTCTTGATTTAAAACTGCTGTCCACACTCTTCCAAAATCATCATTTTGATGCGGTAATTCATTTGGCAGGCAAAATCAGCGTGGGAGAAAGCATAGAGAAACCAGAGTTCTATTGGTTGCACAACGTTATTGGCACACAAAATATTTTATCGTCCATCCCAAGGGATACAGATATACTATTTGCATCCAGTGCAGCTGTTTATGGGTCTTGCATAGACCGTGTGACAGAGCATTCAGTCTGCGTACCAACCTCTCCATATGGGAATGGAAAAAGGGCCGCAGAAAAGGCTATCCTCGACTCTCCGAACAACAGTATCTGCTTTCGGTTGTTCAACGTCGCTGGAGCCATTCGCCACCCCAACAATCCGGATCTACTCGTTGGAGAGGAGCGACAACCAGAAACTCACCTGATACCACGTGTAATTCAACAACACCTGAATGGTCGCTCTTTTTCTGTATTTGGACAGACTTACGATACAGAAGATGGAACCTGCATTCGTGAATACATCCATGTTTTAGATGTTGTTCAAGCTTTTGCAACTGGAATGTGTCATTTGAGAAACACACCATCTGCGAGTAGCAACAGGTACACCTTCAACTTAAGTTCTGGTCTTGGACATTCGGTACTTGAAGTTTTACAAACCATTTCTCTCGAAGGGGCACAAATGAAACAAACCCCCATCGAGTATGACTTTGTAGCCCCTCGGGACGGAGACCCCAGTTGCATTGCAGGTGACATCTCTCACATCCGAAATATCTTGGATTGGAAACCCACTCACTCCAATCTAGCATCTATCGTTCGAAGCACTTGGCAACACCAACTAATGCTGCGACAAAATCCTCCGACGAATGCAAACCCGTTCGGAAAATAACTATTCCGTTGCCGTATCACCAGAACCATTTAAGATTTCGAGTAACGACCCATCGGTAGACATTTGCCGCAAGATATCAGCCCCTCCTAGGAACTCGTTATCTACATAAATCTGTGGCAATGTTGGCCATTGACTGTAATTTTTGATCGCTTCACGAATTTCATGGTCAGCAATCACGTCGACATGAACAAAGTCATGACCGGTAGAAGACAATATCCCCGCTGCGTTTGCAGAGAACCCGCACAAAGGCTGAGACGGTTCACCTTTCATAAATAGAACCACTCGATTTTCAGAGATCACCTTTTCTATGTACGCCGTTGTGTCCATTTCTCCACGTGGATGCTTTGGCTTCGGTGGCTCTTGCGGCTCTGTCGCCTCTCTGGTTCGAGGTACTGGTGCACTTTTTGCGCGCTCAACTGCGGCGGCTTGTCCGCGACCAAATATTGGCAACTTCTTGATAATTTTCTTTCGAATTCCCATTGTGACTCCTTTGGTCTCGTGACCCATCTCTAGAATTATTTCCAAGCTTGTATAAAATGAGAGGTATGTAAACCTTGATTGTCCTTAGCGAGAATATACACAGGATTGCTTCCGTCAACCAGTTCTACATCCACAGTAAATGGAACCTTCCCAGCCAACCCTGCTTCACCTTTGTAATAAATTTTATCTTCGCCATTGAATATCAAGATATCGGTGATGCCACTTTCATCTTCAACATACCCAGACAGTTCCAAAAATTCCGACTGTTTATCTTGAACCTCAAGAACAATTCGTGGCTGATTGTATTGCTGCTTGTCGAATACTTTACCAACTGGGATGTCAATGGTATTTTTGAGTTGGAAGTAATCGGAAAACCCGCCTAGAACAGCCGTATTGTAATCATATGTACGATTTGAGCCAACAAGAAGTTCCAACGTCCAGTTGCCCTCTTCTGGAAGTGATTTAACATCGAGCACCATTTCACCAATCTGTTTGGCACCGGGTCCCAGTCTCAATTCACATTCAACACCTTCAGTACAGTCGACGGCCTTCTCTCCCATCAAAACGGTGCCTTCAAGTAAGTCCAAATGTTTTCTAGAACGGTTCTTTACTCTAACGTAAGGTTCTACGGCCACTCCCAAACCAATATTGGTCAATTCAACCGACAAGACAATTTGCTCCCCGACCTCTGGTATTCGATTCCCATTCCCTGTTCCCTTTCCATCTATACCGTCCAATA